>NZ_BAAGRL010000080.1:0-3232 GCF_054782975.1 Myceligenerans halotolerans | reverse complement strand
GCAGCATCGTCAGGGTTTCTGCCTTGTTGCCCTCGAACGCCTCGACCAGCAGCGGCCGGCCCGCCTGGTCGGTCAGCAGCCCGATCGTGATCTGCGGCTCGAGCCGCCGCTCCTTCGAGTTATGCCGCACGCGGCATAACTCGAATTACGCCGAGGTCGTGGTTATGCCGATGTTGGTGTCGGGTCGCGGGTGTTCGGGCTGGTCGGCGGTCCGGGCGGGAGTAGCGGGCGCGGCATAACGCTGGGGTAGGTGTCAGAGTCGTTCGAGGAAAGTGATGAGGGAGTCGGCAGGGTGGTATCGGCCGGGCGTGGTGTTGGGCGGGGCGACGCGGGCGAGTGCTTTCTCCTTGGTAGTCATGTCGGCGTGCAGGTAGATGTGGGTGGTCGTGGCGCTGCGGTGTCCGAGCCAGAGCGCGATGACGGAGGTGTCGACGCCCGCGGTCATCAGCGCCATCGCGGCGGTGTGTCGCAGGGTGTGCGGTGTGACGTGCTTGGACGTGATCGATGAGCAGGACGCGGCGGCGGTCTCGGCGTGCTTGGTGACCAGACGTTGAACTGCGTCGGGTGACATCCGCGTCCCGTGCCGGGTTGGGAAGACCGGGTCGTTCGGATCTTGTCCGGTCTCGCGGAGCCATTCGCGCAGGACCGCCTGGGTCTGCCGGGTCAGCGGGGTTGAGCGTTCTCGTCGGCCTTTGCCCGTGGTGTGAACCGCGGCGCCGGGCGTCGTGGTGGTGACGTCCTGGGTGGTCAGGCCGGTGAGTTCGGACAGGCGCAGGCCGGTCTGGACGGCGGTCAGGAGCAGGGCGTGGTCACGGCGGCCGAACCAGGTTGTGCGGTCCGGTGCTGCGAGCAGCGCGTCGGTCTCCTTGCTGGTCAGGTAGGACACGATCGCCGTGTCATGGCGGCGTTGCGGGATCGCCAGGACCTGGCTGGCGGTGTGCGCGTGGTCGGGGATGAGCGGGAGCGCGTAACGGTAGAACGAGTGGATCGCCGCGAGACGGGCGTTGCGGGTCGCGGTGCTGTTGTGCCGGTCGGTCTCGAGGTGATCGAGGAACGCGCCGACCGTTCCTGCGTCGAGATTCTCGATCGCGAGACGGGCCGGTGGCCTTCCTACCTGTTTCGAAGCGAACTGCAGCAGGAGCGTGATCGCGTCCCGGTAGGACCCGATCGTTTCCGGGCTGGCCTGCCGTTGCCGACCCAGCCGGTCAGTGAAGAATCCCTGGAGCAGCGAGGCGACGGTCGGTGCGCTCATGATGTCGCCTCCGTGGTGAGTGTGTTGTCGCGGGCTTCGAGGCGGCGTGCTGCATGGCCGAGCAGTTCGGGAATCGCGCGCAGGTACCAATAGGTCGAGGCGGGGTCGACGTGTCCGAGCCAGGTCGATAGCAGCGGAAGGCGTGCCTGGACGTCGTCGCCGTCGCGGTACCAGTCCAGCAGTGTCGTCACGGCGAAGGTGTGCCGCAGGTCGTGAAGCCGGGGCGGTCGGTGTCCAGGCGTCGTGGAGATGCCAGCGACGTCCGTGACCTCCTTGAAGGTCTTGCTCAACGTTCCTGGATCGAGTGCTCGATGTCGCGTGTTCAGGAACACCGTCGAGCTGACGGACGAAGCCGCGGTGGTCCAGGGGCGGCGAACCTGCAGGTAGCGGTCGAGTGCCTGGACGGTGGTCGAGTGGATGAATACCAGCCGTGATTTGCCGAACTTCGCCTCGACGACCCGGATGACACCGTCGTCCAGATCGACGTCATCGATGCTGAGCCGGCATGCCTCGCCGGGCCGCATGCCAGTAGTAGCGAGCAGTCCGATCAATGTCCGCCAGGTCAGCGCCTTGAACTGCGGCGACAAGACCGCCGTCGCGTTCAGAAGCGCGAGGATCTGTGCCTGGCTGAAGATGTTCGGCTCGCGCGGCTGATACCGCCGGTTGCAGACCTCCTCGGCTGGGATCTGCGTGGCAGGGTCCAGCGCATGCTGGTGTCGGGCGAAAATCCGGACCGCGTCCATCCTGCGGGCGAACAAAGCATCGTTGACCGGGACCTTGATCGCCGAGGTCGCCCATTCCAGGGCGACATCGTTACGGACCTGCTCGACGCCGCGGGCCTCGCAGAACATGACAAAGCTCCGCAGCAATTTGCTCAGGCCCTCGACCTTGAAGCCCATCGTCCGGCGCATGGCCAGGTAGGCAGTGACATCCTGGCGGATACTCATGATTCGCCTCCTGGCCAGGGGCGAGCCAGCGGTCGCAGAGCCGATTGATCGACCTTGGCGTAGATCGCCGTGGACCGGGCACTGCGATGCCGCAGCACCTGCCCGACCTGCGGAAGCGACGCCCCGGCTCGCAGCATTTCGGTCGCCAGTGTGTGCCGCAGACGGTGCGCGCCGATCTGACCGATCCCGGCCGTCCGGCACCACGTCCTGACCACGTGCCCGACCGCGCCCGAGGACAGCGGACGCCCCGGCGGGCGCATCGTGGTGAACACCGCCCGCGTCTGGCAGCACGGCCGTCCATCAGTCAGCCAGCCGGCGATCGCTTCGCCCGGCTCGGTAGGCAGCGGGAGCCGTTCAACCCGGACGCCCTTGCCCGTGATGGTGAGCTCGCCGGCGTGCCAGTCGATGTCGTCCAGCCCGAGAGAGGCGACCTCACCACGTCGCAGGCCGAGCCTGGCCAGCAACAGCAGAATCGCGTAGTCCCGCCGCCCATTCACCGTGAACAGGGCGTCCCTGACGACCACGAGCAGCTGCTCGACGTCGCCAGCAGGCACCGCCATCGGCAACGACGCCAGATGCCAGGACGCCGATGACGGAACAGCTTCCCATAACCCGATCGACGTGCGGCCAGTAGCGTGCGCGAACCGCAGGAACGAACGGACCGACCGGGCCATCGACTTCGCCGAGTTCGTGTTCCGGCCCTGGCAGAACTCGACCATGAACGCCGTCACCGCACCCGCGTCCAGCAACCCGACCGACACCTCCACCGGCGGCGGCAGCATCTCCAGGAACTGTCTGACGTTCCCGCGGTAATTGTGGATCGTGACCTCGGCCAGCCCACGCTGGCGATCCAGCCACTGACCGAACTCGACAAGCATCTCGTCCGGCGTCGCCGCGGCCATGCCGCCAACGCCTTCTCCTGGGTCCATGACGTCCTCCTCTGATGGGTTACCACCAGCGACGCACACCCCCGCCGCCGACCACCAGCGTTATGCCGCGCCCGCTACTCCCGCCCGGACCGCCGACCAGCCCG
>NZ_BAAGRL010000079.1:0-528 GCF_054782975.1 Myceligenerans halotolerans | reverse complement strand
CGTAGCCAACCAGCCGTGCTCCTGGCGGAACAACTGGCACACCAGAGGTTCGTCCGTCCCGGTCCTCTCGTACTAGGGACAGCCCTTCTCAAAACTCCTACGCGCGCAGCGGATAGGGACCGAACTGTCTCACGACGTTCTAAACCCAGCTCGCGTACCGCTTTAATGGGCGAACAGCCCAACCCTTGGGACCAACTCCAGCCCCAGGATGCGACGAGCCGACATCGAGGTGCCAAACCATGCCGTCGATATGGACTCTTGGGCAAGATCAGCCTGTTATCCCCGGGGTACCTTTTATCCGTTGAGCGACCACGCTTCCACAAGCCATGGCCGGATCACTAGTTCCGACTTTCGTCCCTGCTCGACCTGTCAGTCTCACAGTCAAGCTCCCTTGTGCACTTGCACTCGACACCTGATTGCCAACCAGGCTGAGGGAACCTTTGAGCGCCTCCGTTACATTTTAGGAGGCAACCGCCCCAGTTAAACTACCCACCAGGCACTGTCCCTGATCCGGATCACGGACCGAGG
>NZ_BAAGRL010000078.1:0-3434 GCF_054782975.1 Myceligenerans halotolerans | reverse complement strand
CGCGCGTCATCGAGGCCAGCGCCTGGCCGGGCGTGCCGTCCGAGAACGTCAGCTCGTTCGGGCTCACGGCGACCTCCAGCCGCCCGTCGCCCGAGTTCCCGGTCACCACGCGCGGGTCGACCGGCATCCACGCCCCGTCCACGAGGGCCCGTTCGGCCAGGGCCGTCGACTCGATCCGGATCGTGCCCGACGGCGTGGCGTAGGCGGTGGTCCACGAGGTGCGTTCGGTGCGGACCTCGACGTCGCGGTCGCAGGCCTGCGCGACCTTCAGCGCGGTGGCCTGGTCGTCCGAGACCGCCACACACTCCACCCCGGCCGCGGCCGGCACCGCGAGCACCGGCTGCACACCGAGCGTCGCTGCCACGGTCGCGGCGACGACGCCGACCACGGCGGGCTTGGCCCGTCGCGCCGCGCGCGCTGTCAGGGCCGTCAGACCTGCTGCCATCCGGCTCGCTGCCCGCTTCACGTTCGTCGTCCTACCCGTCCGGGCCGCCGTCGGCGATCCCCCGCTGCTCGTCGTTGCCTCATCGGTGCCCGTCGCCGCGCCCCGGCTCTCCGGCGGCACGCCGCCGGTCGCGTGGCGCGTCACTGCTCGACGTCCTTGATCGTCGGGTCCAGGGCAGTGTTCCCGTTGTCGAGTCCGTCAGGCCCGACCTCGAACGCCCGCGCCTCCGCGCCCTGGCACAACCGGCGGATCTTGGCCTCGGCCACGATCTGCCCGTCGAACACACGCACGTTGTCGATGGAGCCATGCCACCAGTCGTTGTGTGCGCCGTTGAACATCGCCCGGCCCACGACGAGCGGCTTGGTCGAGGCGAACACGTGTGGAGAGGACCACGGAGCCGCGACGTTCTTGACCGGCTCACCGGGCTGCGGATCCTGCGGCGTACCCACCTCGCAGACCCAGATCGCGACCTCACCTGTCGTCGCGTTGTAGGCGCCCGTCAGATGTGCCCACTCGCCCGGATCCGGCGCGACCTCCGACGTCGCACGGTGCAGCGTCGGGGAGGACACATCGTTCTCATACACCGTGAAGTGCCAGCAGCCCGTCGCCGGAAGCTCGGTGCACGGCCTCCGGCCCAGCTTGAAGGGCGAGACCTGGCTCGCGCTGTGCGAGAGGGCCACCTGCCGCGCGTTCAGGTTCACGTCCGGGTCGAGCTGCACGTGGGCCGTGACGACGAAGCTCTTGTCCGTCTGCACGACCGGCGCGTCCGTGAACGCTCGCCCGTCGATGCCATCGACGACGAGAGCATGGTCGCCGTCACGAGAGCCGAACAGTTCGTGCGGGCCCGGTCCCCAGCTCGCGCCTCCCCGCAGGTTCAGGTCCTGCGGGACCATTGCCGCCGAGGAGTCGGAGGCGACGGTCCCCGTCCCTTCGTCCATCTTCCAGATGCCGTTCGCCTGCGGATAGGCGACGTCGAAGTGCCACGTCGCCACGCCGACCGAGGGGTTTCCGGCCTTGTCCCGGGACCGCACGTACAGCGTCGTCGGGCCCGGCTTCGACGGGGTGAACGAGATCGTGGCGAACCCGTCCGACCCGACGCTGACCTTGTTGCCCATCGTGTCCGTGCCGAACGAGTACTCGAACCGGGACACGTCGGTCGACCCGTTGCGCCCGAGCTTGAACTTGCCCGTCATGCCGGCCCCGCCGGTCTCCACGTTCTGGTAGTAGTCGGCCTGCTGCCCCGGTACGACGGAAATCGTCGGGACGTTCGGCGCGTTGACGTCAGGGATGAAGTAACACCACTGCGACCATGGACCCTGGGTACCCGACGAGTCCTGCGCCGCGACACGCCACCGGTAGGTCACGTTCGAGGCGAGTTCACCGGAGGGAACCTGCAGCGTGTGCCGACTCCCGCTGGCCTTGTACGAGCTGAACTTGCCCCACGCCTTGGTGCTGCCCGAGGCCCGGTACACCTGGAAGCGCCCCCGCACCTGCGTCGCGTCGGGGTCCTTGATGTAGGCCGACACCTTGGGCCGCACCGTCGCCAGGTACGGCGCCTCGGACGAGGACGTCGCACACCCCTTGTTCGCCGACCCCTGATACGTGCGCAGGTACTTCGGCGTGTTCGGCGGCCGGTTGTAGGTCACCGAGAGCGTCGCCCCGTGATCGGCGTTGCCGCCGTAGTTCGATCCCGCGTACCGCTTCCAGGCGTTCATCGACGACTCGTCCGCCTTCAGGCCGAGGGTCAGGTAGCTCCACCCGGACGAGGCCACCTTCTTCGCCGACGACGTCACCTCGTACCCGATCCGCACCTTGCGGCCCGTGCATCCCGCGCGGTGGATCGTGCCCTGGGACGCCACACGCGTCCCCCAGGACCCCTTCGTGTTCCACGTCGTACTCGACGACACGCTGTTCGCCCCGACAAGGTACACGGCCGTGGCCGTCCTGGAGCACGTCGCGGCATGCACACCCGAGACCGAGAACTCCGCACCCGTGATATCCGAGGACTTCAGCTTGCCTACGTTCGCCACGCTGAACTCGTACAGCACGCGGTGGTACGAACGCGTCCCGCAGTCCTGCCCATAGCCTGACGCCGGATCGCACAGGCCCACCCCGTGGTCGCCTGCCGAACGGTCCTGGAACTTGTAGCCCGAGTTCGAGTTCGGCCATGCGGACTTCACCCCGGTCCACTGGTTCAGCGAGACCCCGCCCACCGACGGGTCGATCGACAGCGGGAAATCCACACCCTCGCCGGCGAGCATCCGCGCGTCGGGAACGATCGTCACCGACGCCGACGTCGGGTTCTTCGTCTCCACCACCGCCGGGAGTTCGGCCATGCCGCCGTCCACCATCGGCCCCTCGAACTGCTCGGGCGGGTCGACGGGACCATCCGCCTCGTCCACGGGCGTGTCGGGCTCACCGCTCACCACCGCCCGGGTTGCCTCGCCGGCCGCGGCGCGCGAGCTGGTCGTGAGGCTCTTCGCCGCCGAACCGTCCGCGCTCGTCCCCTCCGCGGCCGCCAGGGCCTCGGCCTCCGGCTCACCCCACATCAGCGGCACGGGCGAGGTGAACACCTCCGCGCCGTCGCCATCGACGGCGACGAATCCGCTCGCGTTCTCCCGCAGGGTCAGGCCCTCCGACACCTCGACGTCGAAGGTCAGCTCCCGCAGCGCGGGGTTCCGCGCCGCCTGCGCGTCGGCCACCCGGATCACGTCGTCGAACCCCGTGCCCTCCGCATCCGCGGAGACCACGAGGTCGAGGCCCTCGTCGCCCAGGATCGCGGGATAGGTGACCTGGTCGCCGTCGACCACCGGGTCGGTGAGCGCGAACGGGACGTCGAACTCCAGCCAGTGCCCGCCGGAGGCCACCCGCGCCAGGGGCTCGCCATCACTCGCCGCGAACGACACGTCGTAGACCGGCGCCGCCACGTCCAGTCGGCCGTCCCCGTCCGCGTCAGCGGTCTCGACCGTCCGGTCCACACCTGTCCACG
>NZ_BAAGRL010000077.1:0-1547 GCF_054782975.1 Myceligenerans halotolerans | reverse complement strand
CCTGATGCTCCTTAGAAAGGAGGTGATCCAGCCGCACCTTCCGGTACGGCTACCTTGTTACGACTTAGTCCCAATCGCCAGTCCCACCTTCGACCACTCCCTCCCCGAGAGGTTGGGCCGTGAGCTTCGGGTGTTACCAACTTTCGTGACTTGACGGGCGGTGTGTACAAGGCCCGGGAACGTATTCACCGCAGCGTTGCTGATCTGCGATTACTAGCGACTCCGACTTCACGGGGTCGAGTTGCAGACCCCGATCCGAACTGAGACCGGCTTTTAGGGATTCGCTCCACCTCACGATATCGCAACCCTCTGTACCGGCCATTGTAGCATGCGTGAAGCCCAAGACATAAGGGGCATGATGATTTGACGTCATCCCCACCTTCCTCCGAGTTGACCCCGGCAGTCTCCCATGAGTCCCCGGCATAACCCGCTGGCAACATAGGATAAGGGTTGCGCTCGTTGCGGGACTTAACCCAACATCTCACGACACGAGCTGACGACAACCATGCACCACCTGTACACCGACCTTGCGGAAACCACATCTCTGCAGCTGTCCGGTGCATGTCAAGCCTTGGTAAGGTTCTTCGCGTTGCATCGAATTAATCCGCATGCTCCGCCGCTTGTGCGGGCCCCCGTCAATTCCTTTGAGTTTTAGCCTTGCGGCCGTACTCCCCAGGCGGGGCACTTAATGCGTTAGCTACGGCACAGAACAGGTGGAACCTGCCCCACACCTAGTGCCCAACGTTTACGGCATGGACTACCAGGGTATCTAATCCTGTTCGCTCCCCATGCTTTCGCTCCTCAGCGTCAGTAACGGCCCAGAGACCTGCCTTCGCCATCGGTGTTCCTCCTGATATCTGCGCATTCCACCGCTACACCAGGAATTCCAGTCTCCCCTACCGCACTCCAGCCTGCCCGTACCCGATGCCAGCCCGAGGTTGAGCCTCGGGTTTTCACACCAGACGCGACAGACCGCCTACGAGCTCTTTACGCCCAATAATTCCGGACAACGCTTGCGCCCTACGTATTACCGCGGCTGCTGGCACGTAGTTAGCCGGCGCTTCTTCTACAAGTACCCTCAACCCCCCGAGAACGAGAAGCCTTGTTCCTTGTCGAAAGAGGTTTACAACCCGAAGGCCGTCATCCCTCACGCGGCGTCGCTGCATCAGGCTTTCGCCCATTGTGCAATATTCCCCACTGCTGCCTCCCGTAGGAGTCTGGGCCGTGTCTCAGTCCCAGTGTGGCCGGTCGCCCTCTCAGGCCGGCTACCCGTCGACGCCTTGGTAGGCCATCACCCCACCAACAAGCTGATAGGCCGCGAGCCCATCCCCCACCAAAAACTCTTTCCAACCCCCACCATGCAGCAGGAATTGAATATCCGGTATTAGACCCCGTTTCCAAGGCTTATCCCGAAGAGGGGGGCAGGTTACTCACGTGTTACTCACCCGTTCGCCACTAATCCACGCAGCAAGCTGCGCTTCATCGTTCGACTTGCATGTGTTAAGCACGCCGCCAGCGTTCGTCCTGAGCCAGGATCAAACTCTCCG
>NZ_BAAGRL010000076.1:0-1114 GCF_054782975.1 Myceligenerans halotolerans | reverse complement strand
CCACGGAAGTATCCTGACGAGCTGCGTGAGCGGGCGACACGTCTGGCGATCGAGGCTCGTAGGGATCCGGCGTCCAGCAGTGGCGCGTTGAAGCGGGTCGCGGATCAGCTCGGAGTCCATCCCGAGGCGCTGCGGACGTGGGTGAAGCGGGCCGAGACGGACGCGGGTGACCGGCCGGGTGCGACAACGGCCGATGCGAGCAGGATCGCCGAGCTGGAGCGGGAGAACCGTGAGCTGCGGCGGGCGAACCAGATCCTGAGGTCCGCGGCGTCTTTCTTCGCGGCGGAGTTGGACCGTCCGTCGCGATGAAGGTCGAGTTCGTCGACTCCCAGCGAGACGAACACGGTGTCCAGCCGGTCCTGGAGGCTCTCAAGAAGACGCCGGCCCAGATCGCACCGTCGACCTATTACGCCCACAAGACCCGCCCGGCCTCGGCGAGGTCGGTCAGGGATGAGGCGCTGATCGAGGTGATCGCCCAGGTCCACGACGTGAACTACGGCGTCTACGGGGCCAGGAAGGTGTGGCACGAGCTGAACCGGGCCGGTCACGAGGTCGCCCGCTGCACGGTCGAGCGGCTGATGCGCAAGGCAGGGCTGCGGGGCGTCCTGCGGGACAAGTCACCGCGGACCACGAAGCCGGCCCCGGAGACCGGCAGGCCGACAGACCTGGTCGAGCGGGACTTCACCGCCACCGCGCCGAACCGGCTTTGGGTTGCGGATATCACGTATATCCGCACGTCAGCGGGGTGGGTTTATGCGGCGTTCGTGCTCGACGTGTTCTCCCGGATGATCGTCGGCTGGCAGGTCGCCACGAGCCTGTATACGGACCTGGCGCTGGACGCGCTGCAGATGGCGATCTGGCGTCGTCAGCGTGAGGGCGTGGATCTGGCCGGGCTGACGCACCACTCCGACAGGGGCGTCCAATATCGTGCGATTCGGTACGCCCAACGGCTGGCCGAGGCAGAGGCCGTCGCGTCGGTCGGATCCAAGGGCGACAGCTACGACAACGCGATGGCCGAGGCGTTCAACTCCCTGTTCAAGGCCGAGCTGATCCGCAACAAGGGCCCCTGGCGCGGGATCGACGACGTCGAGATCGCGACCGCGGAGTACATCGA
>NZ_BAAGRL010000075.1:0-887 GCF_054782975.1 Myceligenerans halotolerans | reverse complement strand
CGCAGGCTCATTCTTCAAAAGGCACGCCATCACCCCTGCACAACCCCGAAAGGTTAGGAGGCTCTGACGGATTGTAGGCACACGGTTTCAGGTACTATTTCACTCCCCTCCCGGGGTACTTTTCACCTTTCCCTCACGGTACTGGTCCGCTATCGGTCATCAGGGAGTATTTAGGCTTACCAAGTGGTCTTGGCAGATTCACACGAGATTTCACGGGCCCCGTGCTACTCGGGACAACCCCCACCAGGCCGCATCATTTCGCCTACGGGACTCCCACCCTCTACGGTCCGGTATTCAACCCGGTTCGGCTATCACACGGCTTTATCACTAGTCGAGAGACTGTCAGATCCCTCCAGGGGCTCCCACTACCCCGCACACGCAACGTCTGACAACTTGACACGCGCACGGTTTAACCTCATCCGCTTTCGCTCACCACTACTCACAGAATATCTCTTCCTGCCGGTACTGAGATGTTTCACTTCCCGGCGTTCCCCCCTACACCCTATGAATTCAAGTGCAGGTACCCTCACACAACTGAGAGTAGGTTCCCCCATTCGGAAACCCTCGGATCACAGCTCGTCTGCCAGCTCCCCGAGGCTTATCGCAGGCTACAACGTCCTTCGTCGGCTCCTGATGCCAAGGCATCCACCCTGTGCCCTAAAAAACTTCAACAACACTACGCAGAACACACAGCAACCCCCACAACAGGGAGTCTCTGCATGTCCAGAGATGCTCGCGTCCACTATACAGTTCTCAAGCAACGAACGAACCCACCAACACACACAGGCGACCAACCCCGACCCCAGCCCCCAGGACCCGAAGGAACAACCCTCGAACCCGAGAACCACGACCGTGGCGGTATCGCTCGTGCCGGTGACCCGAACCAT
>NZ_BAAGRL010000074.1:0-2034 GCF_054782975.1 Myceligenerans halotolerans | reverse complement strand
CGTCGCAGCGGCCGGGCGGAAGTTGAGGGCAGCCTGATCCGGGGATCGCCGGGGAGGGTGGGAGCAGCCCTGACAACGCCGGGACGATCCAGTACTGCCAGATGGGTCGGGTTCGGCAAACGAGAGGGGAAGGTGTACGAGAGGAACCAGTGCTTGAAGCCCCGTAATGCCGATGCCGGCTCGAATCTGGTGGATATGGGCCGGTGTGCAGTGCACGGCGTCTCGATGAGGCGTCGACTTTGGGCGTCGGTAATGATGCGGCGTTCGGAGGTCGCGGTGAATGTCTGCGGCGTAACCGTGACGAGACTGCCGGGGTATAGCTGGGCGCCTCACCCCTCAAGCGGAAGACAGTGAACGTGGGAACCATCAGCAGTCGCCCGTCCCGTTCTTGCCAGCCTGGTCTGGACGGAGGGCAGGCGCGTTGCCCGCCGATGACGGCTGGTGGGGCGGAGGCCTCGTAGTAGTCCGAGCTGGGGAAAGCCCGGCGCATGGCGAAGGGGGCCAGCGAGTGAGCAGGAAGGAGACTGGAATGCCCGAAGGATCGCTGGTGAACACCGGTGACCGGGCGGCGACGGAGTCGCCGTATGCCCGGGTACGGGAGATCCAGACCAAGCTGCACCGTTGGGCGGCCACAGATAGCGGCCGTCGGTTCGATGATCTGTACAACCTTGTCCACGATCCCGCCTTCCTCAAGGTTGCGTGGGATCGAGTGCGGTCCAACCGTGGATCCCGGACCGCCGGGATTGACGGGCGACGGGCCTGGGACATCGAGAACCGCCAAGGTGTGGACGCATTTTTGTCCATCCTGCGGGCGGACTTGAAGAACCGGGATTTTCGTCCGGTTCCGGTGCGTGAGCGCCGTATCCCCAAGCCTGGGACTACGAAGTACCGGCGGTTGGGTATCCCGACCGTGCAGGACCGAGTGGTCCAGGCCGCACTGAAGTTGGTGCTGGAACCGATCTTCGAGGCGGACTTTGATCCGGGCTCGTACGGATTCCGGCCAGGACGACGCGCCTATGACGCGATAGCGGAAACGCAGCACTTCACCACCCGCACGTATGAGTGGGTGGTTGAGGGAGACATCGCGGCATGCTTCGACGAGATCTCGCATCCGGCCCTGATGGACCGTATGCGAGCACGAATCGGGGATAAGCGGGTCCTGGGCCTGGTCAAGGCATTCCTGAAGGCGGGGATCCTCGATATCGAGGCCCACCTGAGGGAAACCAAGACAGGCACACCGCAAGGAGGGATTTTGTCGCCACTGCTGGCAAACGTCGCGCTGTCCGTCCTGGACGAGCACATCGCCAGCAAATGGCTCGGCAGCAGTTACCAGCGGGGAATGCGACGCAAACGGGGAGGAGCGAACTACCGGCTGGTCCGGTACGCCGACGACTTCCTGATTCTGGTCTCGGGCACCCGAGACCACGCCGAACAGATCCGCGAGGAAGCGGCTGAGGTCCTCGCGACGATGGGCTTGCGCCTGTCGCCCGAGAAGACGTTGATCACTCACATCGACAAGGGGCTGGACTTCCTCGGGTGGCGCATCCGGCGACACACGAAGAAGGGCAGCAACGGCAAGAAGTACGTCTACACCTACCCGTCGAAGAAGGCCCTTCGGGCCGTGATGAGCAAGGTTAAGGCGATCTGCCGGAAGACAACGAACGTGCCGTTGCATACCGTGCTGGGCCAGATGAACCCCGTGCTGCGCGGCTGGGCAAACTACTTCCGGACCGGTTCGTCGTCGGTGGCACTCAGGGCCGTCGGCTACTACGCGCGAGAACGCGTACTGCGATGGATCCGGCGCAAGCATCGACGAATCAGATGGAAGGACGTGTACCGACGCTACTGCGACGGTCACGGTATGCCCAGTCAGGACGGGCTCACCCTGTTCAGTCCCGGATCGGTCGGCACTGTCCGCTACCGATACCGCGGATCGACGGGCATCCCCTCGATGTGGCCAGAAGCCACCACGACAACGGCCTGAACGGCACTCGGGGAGAGCCGGATGCTCGGAGACGGGCACGTCCGGTTCGG
>NZ_BAAGRL010000073.1:0-1817 GCF_054782975.1 Myceligenerans halotolerans | reverse complement strand
GGTGCGGATGGCGAGGATGGGGTCGAGGCCGGCGAGGGTCCAGTGCATGCCGGCTCGTTTGGCGCGTTGCTTGACGATGGTATTGCAGGCTGATTCCACGGGTCCGGAGCCGATGTAGTAGCCGTTCGCGCGGAAGTCGGCATACTGCATGCGTTGGTGGTTGCCGGTGAAGTACCCGACCTCGGTCGCGGCGGGTCGGACCAGGTCCGGGGCTCGATCAGGCAGGCTCAGGGCTGTGACGGCGTCGGTGATCGCGGCGGTATCGCCCAGGTCGAGCCGGTCTGCCAGGTGCTCCTCCCAGCCGGCGGGGTCTTCCAGCGCGGGCGTCAGGAGCCTGGTCAGGTCGGCGAGGTGCTCACGGGCGTGGAAGTAGTCCACGATCTGGGTCGCTGCACCGAGGTGCTGATCGGCGATGTTCCAGATCCAGTGCGCGCCGTCGCCCAGCACGACAGGCTGGCGGATCTGGTCCAGGCCGCGCCGGTAGTACTCGGCCTTCACCTGGCCGCCGAACGTCGCGGCAGGTTCGAACGTCGCCACGTAGGACGCCGAGCCGGGGTCCTGGACGGGGTCACCGGTGGCCGGATCCAGACCGGACTGGGTGAAGAAGCAGCCGATCTTCACTTCCCGGGTGCCGGCTCTGCCGCCGTTCTTGCCGGTCCGGCCGGTGGTCTCGCGCGGGAGCACGGGTGCGCCGGTGCCGTCCATGACGACGTAGCACAGGTCCGGCCCCTCGGCGTCGGACGACCCGACCTGTCGGGACGCGGCCATCGCCGCGTGCTGCTCGTCATCGATCAGCGTCCGCGCGCGGGCGCCTTCGCGGCGAGTGGTGCGCGCCAGGGTCGAGGTCGAGGCCAGGTCCAGGCCAGTGACCGCGGTGATCAGCTCGAAGCTGCGGGCGTACGGCATCTCGGCCCCGGCCAGTGCCGCAGCCCGCGCCAGCCCCGGCGACAGGCTCGTGCCCACCACCCCCAGCCGGTCATCCAGCGGAGCGAACCCGCCCCGAACCCCTGCCCGTGCGCAGGTGGCGCAGTGGTAGTAGCCGCGGGTGACCTCGACCGGCCCGAGCAAGGTCCGCACCGTCCTGGCCCGCCGTCCCACGAGCCGACCGTCATGGTCATCCTGCCGCGGGCACCGGGCACGGGCGGGAGCATCGCGACCGGCCCGGTCCAGCACCCCGGCCAGCGCCGCCAGCCCGATCCTGGCCGCCGCCTGCTGAGCGGCCCGCTCGACCTGCTCCAGCGCCCCGCCCTGATCCGACTCCACGACGTCGGCCGCCTGGAGCACCAGCCCGCGAACCTCGACCGCAGCAGCATCGGCGACCCGGTCGGTCAGCACGCTCAGCCCGTCGTCGTCGGCTACCTCTTCGTCCCGGGCGCAGAGCCCCCTTTTTGCCCGTCCGACCCCAGGTCGGCGGGCTCGCGACGCGACGAGGACGGTCCGACCCTCGCCCGGCACAACGCCTCGTTGATCTCCACGAAGTCCTCGACCAGCGTCTCGAACTGCGCGTAACTGTCCAGCTCGGCACGCACCCGGTCGACCTGGTCCATCGGGATGTACTGCCCCCGCCGCCCACCAGGCCCCTTGACCGAACGGGTCCACAATCCCCGCGGCCCGTGCCCCTGCTCACCCGGCTGGGCACACCGGCACCTCGGGTTCCCGCACTTGCGATACCCGACCTGCAACGACCCACGCCGGAACTGCGGAACCTCCCCGAGCCGCGCCAGCACCAACGAGCGCAGCCCCTCGAGCTCACGCACCGTCATCGACGAGTAGTCCCTGCCCATCACGACCCATCCTAAGACTGATTATCTGACAAC
>NZ_BAAGRL010000072.1:0-1349 GCF_054782975.1 Myceligenerans halotolerans | reverse complement strand
CTGCCAGGGTGTTCCGGCGGCTGTGTCCGGAGCCGTGGTGTCCCGCCCGCAGGCGCAGGTCAAGGCTGCCGCGGAGCGGCACCCCGTAGGGGCTTGGCCTTGAGCTGCGCCTAGGACGGGCGATGATGGAGCGGCGGCCGCCGGGCAGGGAGTTCATGCCGCCTCCCGGCGGGTGTCGTCGGGCTGATTGAGCCGACCGGTCTCGAACTCGATCGGGGATCGCATCCCGAGCTTGGTGTGGAGCCGGTCGTGGTTGTAGTCGTCCACGAAGGCGGCTACGGCCTGGCGCGCGGCAGCGAAAGTGGGCCAGGTCTGCCAGGCGCGTAGTTCCCGGGTCAGGGTGGAGTGCCACGCCTCGAGCACGCTGTTGTCCAGCGCAGATCCGGGCCGGCCCATGGACTGGGTAATGTGCATACGCTCGCAGGCGGCGCGGAAGTCGCAGGCGGTGAACTCCCCGCCGCGGTCGGTGTGCAGGATCAGGCGGCCCATCTCAAGGGCGTCCCGCCCGCCGCGCACGGCCACGGCCATGGCCAGGGCGCGTTCAGCGACTTCACGGTCGTGACGGGCGCTGATCGCGAACCCGAGCACGCGGCGGGCGTACATGTCCAGCACCGAGTACAGGTACAGCTTCCCCTCACCGGTGGCCAGCTGCGTCCCGTCCCCGAACCACAGGCGGTCCGGCTCCCCGGCATCAAAACGTCGCTCGACCAGGTCGGGGGCGTACCAGCGATTCGCCCTGGCCTGCCGGGTGGTGTTCTTGCGCCGCCGCGGCGCCCGCGCCACCAGGCCGTTCTCCCGCATGACCTGGGCGACCGTGTTCTCCGAGACCTTCCACCCCTGCCTGCGTAGCCAGGCGGTGATCCTGGGGGACCCGTCCCGCCCGCGACGGGCAGCGAATCTGCGCGCCACCTCCACCGCAAGCCGTGCCCGGCGCGCATGCCGCGGGGAGGGATCACCGTGAGCCCACTTGTAGTACCAGGCCTGGGACACCTCCAAAGCCCGGCACGAGGTCGCCACGGGCACCCGATACTCGGCCCTCTGGGAAGTGATGAACCCGGCCACGGCTACCGGCCCATCGCCTCGGAGACCCAGAGAGCCACCGAACGCTTGAGGACATCACGCTGCATCCGCAGCTCGGTGTTCTCCCTGCGCAACCGAGCCAGCTCGGCCCGCTCATCCGCGTCCAGCGGCCCCCGCCCACCCTCGCGTTCCACACGAGCCTTGGCCACCCAGTTCCCCAGCGTCCCGGCACTGACCCCCAGCTCCCGAGCCACCTGCGCGATCGGCTTCCCGGTCTCCACGACCAGCCCCACCGCGCCCTTCTTGAAGTCCGCGTCGAACTTCCGGTA
>NZ_BAAGRL010000071.1:0-643 GCF_054782975.1 Myceligenerans halotolerans | reverse complement strand
AAAGGTCCCGGGGTCTTTCCGTCCTGCTGCGCGTAACGAGCATCTTTACTCGTAGTGCAATTTCGCCGAGTTCGCGGTCGAGACAGCGGAGAAGTCGTTACGCCATTCGTGCAGGTCGGAACTTACCCGACAAGGAATTTCGCTACCTTAGGATGGTTATAGTTACCACCGCCGTTTACTGGGGCTTAAATTCTGAGCTTCAACCCCGAAAGGGTTTGACTCGTCCTCTTAACCTTCCAGCACCGGGCAGGCGTCAGTCCGTATACATCGTCTTACGACTTCGCACGGACCTGTGTTTTTAGTAAACAGTCGCTTCTCCCTGGTCTCTGCGGCCGTCCCCGCTCCCCCCAGCAATGTGAGGTTGACGGGTCGGGCCCCCCTTCTCCCGAAGTTACGGGGGCATTTTGCCGAGTTCCTTGACCACGATTCGCTCGATCACCTTGGTATTCTCTACCTGACCACCTGAGTCGGTTTCGGGTACGGGCGGCTAGAACCTCGCGTCGAGGCTTTTCTTGGCAGCAGAGGATCACCGCGTTCCCACATACGTGGTCACCATCAGCCCTCACCCTTCACGCCCCGCGGATTTGCCTACGGAACAGGCTACGACCTTGGACGTGGACTACCATCGCCACGTGCGGCTACC
>NZ_BAAGRL010000070.1:0-1578 GCF_054782975.1 Myceligenerans halotolerans | reverse complement strand
TGCCTGGTCGGCGGCCCTTTCCTTGGTCCCTGCGTGTGGACGTCCGTGGGTGGGGTGCGTGTCTGTTCGACGCGTGGTCGAGTCTGATATGCGCGGATCGGGGCCGCATGACGGTGGTTTCGACGGGGACGGCTGGCACGTGTCTGAGATCGGGCGTGCCCGTCCTGGTCGGGGCGGGTGCTCACAGCCGAGTCGTGGGTCGTCCCGTCACGCTGCGCTCACTGCCAGAGGTCCGGGGCAGGGGGATTGTTCACCGGGTGGTGGCCAGCGACCAGCACCATCCGGCGAGTTCTCGGGCGATCGCGGTGTTGGCGACCGTGGTGCGCTTGTGCTCGTGGTTGAAGTGTTCCCAGCGGCGGTGCAGGCGCAGGTTTCCTTCGTGGCCGCGGGCGGCCTGGGCGGGGGTCGCGGCATCGAACCTGGCCTGGAGGGTGGCTCCGACGCGGTAGGAGGGGCGGTGCTTCCAGGCGGCCTCGATGAGCAGGAGGCGGGCGTGGGGATTGCCGGCCTTGGTGATCGGTCCCAGGCGGCGTGAGCTGCCGGAGGAGTACTCGGTGGGGGTCAGGCCGAGGTAGGCGCCGATCGAGGCGCCGGTGAACCGGTCCCAGTCTCCGATCTCGACCGCGAGGGACATCGCGGTCATGGTCCCGATCCCGCGTAGGCAGGACAGCGCTCGGACCACGGGAGTGAACTCGGAGTCGGTGGCGAGCAGGGCGATCTTGTCGGCGAGGTTCCTCTTGCGGGCCTCTTGGAGCAGGACTTCCTGGTGGGCGTCGTCGAACGCGTCCTGGGTGGCGGGCTGGTCCAGGCGGATGTGGGCGAGCCAGGCGTGGTGGTCTCTGCCCCAGGTCGTGGTGCCCTCGTAGAGGATCCCGTGGCGCAGGAGCAGCTTGCCCGCCCGGTGGCGGGCGGCCATCAGGGTGTGGCGGGCGTCCTCGTGGGCGCGGGTCAGGTCCCGGGCCGCTTCCTGGACCGGGGTCGGGACGCGTACGGCGACCAGGTCGCCGGCGGCCAGGCGCCGGGCCAGCAGAGTCGCGTCACGCTTGTCGGTCTTGACGCGGTCGCCCGCGGCACGGGCGATCTTCGACGGCGCGGCGACCACGCACCGGATGCCTGCGGCGGTCAGGGTCCGGGCCAGGCCGAAGCCGGTGGGCCCTGCCTCGTAGCAGGCCGTGTAGGACCCGCCCAGCAGCCCCAGCCAGTCCATGACGGCCTGATCGGCCGGAGTCAGGCGGGCGCTGCGCAACTCACCGGTAGACAGGTCCAGCGCGCAGGCGTTGATCGAGCGGGCGTGGACGTCCAGGCCCACGGCCCACCGCTCGGACGGAACGGGAATACAGTTGGTAAACACAGGGGCCTCCCGACGACTGTGAACAGGCCGGGCACCCGGCGTGGCGCCCGGTAACTCACGACCATGCGCCGTGGAGGCCCCTGCCGACCAGCCCCCAGCACACGAGGCCAGTCCGCGAGGGTGAGGATTCCGCCGCCTCCGGGACGACCAGTGCCGGGCGCGGCGGTGTCAAGACTGGCCACAGGCCACCCGAAGGGCCCCGGTCTTGACACCACCACGACCGGCAC
>NZ_BAAGRL010000069.1:0-1261 GCF_054782975.1 Myceligenerans halotolerans | reverse complement strand
ATGGGGCGGGCACGGCCCCTGTGACCTGGAACGATGGGTGATGTCGAGTCGACCTGTCGTCGCCGGGAAGGTGCCGTGCCCGTGGTCCCAGTGTCCCTGATCAGTGCTGCCGATCGCTACCGGTTCGAGGGTGAGCAGGTCGCCGAGATTCTCCGGGCGGGGGCGGCGTTGGCGTCGTTGACCGGTGCGTTGGGCGAGGTCGTCGATCCGCGTCGTCGTGAGGGACGCCGGTATCCGCTGGCCGGGGTGCTGGCTCTGTTGGTCCTGGCGACGCTGGCCGGGTGTCGGACCCTGCGCGGTGCGACGGTTTGGGCGCGGGACCTGCCGGCTGCGGTGGTCCTGGGGCTGGGGTTCGCCCGCGGGCGGCTTCCGGTCCGTTCGACGGTGGCGGCACTGGTCGAGCGGTTGGACGTCGAGGCGGTCGGGGAGGTCGCTTTCGCGTGGCTCGCAGACAGGCACGCCGCCCAGGTCGGCGAGGGCGGGCTGGTGCAGGTGTCGGTGGACGGCAAGGCGATCCGCGGCGCCCGGCACGACGGGGCGGAACGGGCGCCGATGCAACTGGCGGTGTTCGCGACCGACCCGGGCGTGGTCCTGGCGACCGCACCGGTGCCGGCCGAGCAGGGCAAGGGCGGTGAGATCGCCGCGGCCAAGACGGCGCTGGATCGGATCGGGTCGATCCGCGACTGGGTCGTGACCGGCGACGCCCTGCACACCGTCAAGGACACTGCCAGGTATCTACGGGCCCGCGGGGCGCACTACGCGATGGCGGTCAAGGCGAACCGGACGATCCTGCACGCCGAACTCGAGGACGTCCCCTGGCCGCAGGTCCCTGCCGCGGCCCGCACGACGGGCAAGGCCCACGGCCGCGTCGAGGAGCGCGTCTACCAGGTCGTGGAGATCACGCCTCCCGCCAGCGGGTCGGCCGGTGGCCTGTCGCTGCCCGGAGCCCGCCAAGCCATCCGCGTCACCAGCACCCGGCGCACGCCCGGCGGCGGCAAGGCGACCACGGCCACGCTCTACTACGTGACCAGCCTCGGGCCCGAAGACGCCACCGGCACGCAGATCGCCGAGATGATCCGCGCCCGCTGGGGCATCGAGAACCGGCTGCACTGGCTACGCGACGTCGTCTTCGACGAAGACCGCCACACCACCCGACGCCCGAACACCACCGCGCTGAACACCCTGCTGCGCTCGATCGCGATCGGACTGGTCCACCTCGCCGGCCTGCCGATGACCGAGACCCTTCAGGCCGTCTACCGAC
>NZ_BAAGRL010000068.1:0-4020 GCF_054782975.1 Myceligenerans halotolerans | reverse complement strand
GCACCCGCGCGGTCCGCGCGGGCACGATCTACCGCCGCGAAATGGTGGGCGGCTCGCCGTCCTGGGTGGTCGAGTCGAGCCCCGTGCAGACGCTGACGGGCCTGTCGGCGACCGCGACCCCATCGAATCCGGACATCGGCAACACCGAGACTGGGTGGCAGCGGCAGAGCGCGTGCCAGATGGTGCGGGACGGCAAGCGGCGCTGGCTGCATCTGGTGTCCCGCAAGGGTGGATCGAACATCCGGTCGGACTCAACGACTGGCGGCGTCTTCGACCAGCACCTGGCCGGCCTGCACTCCGTGGACCGACCTCCCACAGAGGTCGCGGCCATCGTGACCGTCCGGAATCCCTCGGGGGGCACCTGGTGGGGCGGCGGCCGAATCTCCTCGGGCGGTGCCGTCTACCTGACCTCATGGGCCCCGAACATCATCGTCGGCCCGGCCAGCCCCGACCAAGCAGTCATCCTCGACGCCACCTGGTGGGTCTCGTGACCATCACCCCGACCCTCCCGGAGGTCTGCTGAGATGCCCATGTACCGCGTGAACATGGCCAACGTCCTGGACGAGGCAACCGGCGAACCCCTGCCCGGCCTGGTCGGACAGCAGGTGCGGATCGTCGACCGCGACACCACCGACCCGCATCCCATCTTCGACGCCGCCGAAGACCCCATCACCGGGTCGCTGTTGACCGTCACCGACCTGTTCACCACCCCCGCCTTCTACGTCGACACCGAGACCCCCGCGACCGTCTTCCTCGACTGGCTCGACGAAAGCTCCGGCGCTCGCGGCCCGGTGCCGTTCGATCGGTCGCTGCGGGCGGAGGCGCAGGCGGCGCGTGAGGCCGCGGACGATGCGGCGGCGTCGGCGGCGAGCCTGGCCACGGGCGTTGTGCGCTCGATCGACGGCCAGGTGCCTGATGAGAACGGTGCGCTCGACGGTGTCGTCGGCGGCTCCGGGTCGTCGTTCCTGCTGCTGGACGACACCTCGCCGGTCCCGGCCGGGACGCCTTCGTTCACGCTGATCGCGCGTGCGGCCTCGGCTCCGCCGTCCACAGACATGACGGTGGCCGACGCGACCGCGACCACGTTCACGGCGGCGTCCGGGTCGACGGTGGAGCTCGCGCTGCCCACGGGCATCTCCGACGGTGACCTACTGGTCGCCGTGGTGACCACCCAGAACAACTCCTCGACGTGGACGCCGCCGGCGGGCTGGGTGCTGCTGCAGCAGCTGGACACCTCCAACTCGGACTTCCGGACCACGAACATCTACGGTCTGGACGCCACGGCGAACCCGCCGACGGGTGTGCAGGCATTCGGGTGCAACACGTCCGGGCGGATCGCCGGCGCCATGTTCCGGGTCACGGGCGCCGACGCGGCCAGCCCCGTGCAGGTCAACGGTGCTGTCGGGTCCAGGCCGGCCGACATCTACACCGTCCCAGCCCTGGTCGGAGCTGGTGGCGGTCTCGTGCTGTCGGTCACCACTGGCCAGCAGGGCAGCGGCGACGGCGACCCGCACCCGCTCGCTTACAGCAACGGTCTCGTCCCGTTCGTGTCGATCATCACCGCGGCCTCCGGCACGGGGGCGAAGACGTTCCTGGACATCGCGTGGGACACCCCGCCGGCCGACTTCGCCGAGCACACGGTGCAGGTCGCCAACACCCCGAACGCGGCGTTCGGGTCGCAGGTGCTCGCGATCGCGAGTGACGGATGAGCAGCCTGACCGTGTGGGACGGCGAGGCTGAGCAGCCGGTCGCGCTGACCGTGTGGGACGGCGAGGCTGAGCAGCCGGTAACCGACGACGCGCTCATGCCCGGCGGTGCCTGGTCGGTCGACGAGCTCGTCAGGCGGGATGAGTCGACCGTCGGGCACCGCGGCGGCACGGATGACTGGGCCGAGGGATCCCGCACTGCCATGACCCAGGCCGTCCTGCGCCGGGTCGACGCGCTCGAGCTCCCGCTGTCCCGCACGCTCGACGGCGTCTGGTTTGGTCTCCACGACCAAACCTTGCTGCGCACGTCCGGCGTGGACATCGACCCGACCACGATCACGTGGGACCAGCTGCAGGCGTACAAGATCGCGGCGCCGGCGGGTGGCGACCCCGCGTTCGGTGCGCAGCGGTACATGCGCCTGACCCAGCTCTTGACCGACTACGGCAGCAGCCACGTCCTGTTCCTCGACCCGAAATACCACGGAAACCAGCAGTTCCGCGGCGAGCTGCTGGACCTCGTCGAGGCGACGATCCCGAACGCCCAGCGCACGATCGTGGTGAAGTTCTTCGGCGACAACACCTTCCTCGCCGACTACGCCCGCAGCCGCGGCTACACGACGTGGGGCTACTTCTACGAGTCGGACTACCTCGCCGACCCCGCGGCGATCGTCGCACAGACCGGTCACTGGGACTGGCTCGGCCTGAACTGGGACGCCGCCCCATCCACCTGGGCGGACTTCGTCGCACTCGGCAAGCCACTGTTCGGGCACGTCGTCGCCGACCTGACCCAGCGGCAGGCCGCACTCGACGGCGGCGCGACCGGAGTCATCTGCTCCGGCGTCCGCGCCGTCCAGGGCGCCCCCGAGATCTGAGGAGACCCCGTGCCCGACATCCCTGCCTGGATCGCCGCGCTGACCGCCCTCGCCGGCGGCATGGGCGCCGTCCTGACGACCCGCTACACGCGCATGGCCAAGCTCGAGCGCCGTGTCGACGTCGTCGAGTACCGCAACCGCCGCCTGTGGGCGTACTGCCGCCGGCTGATCGACCACATCTACCAAGGCAAGCCGCCCCCGCCGCCGCCCTGGCCGGACGACCTCGACCCCGACCGGCCCGACGACAAGCACTGACCCGAACCCCCACGAGCCCCGCGCCACCTGGCCGGGGCTCTCCTCATGCCCCCAGGAGGCCCCCGTGGCTGGAGAGTCGTTCTACCTGCCCGACCACCCGAACCCGCACGCGACGCAGTACGGCGAGGAGCGCCGCTACGGCGAGGAGCCGTCGGGCACGATCATCGTGCACACCGCGGAGAACCTCGCGGACCTGATCGGTGAGGATCTCGGCGCGGAGGCCGTGGCGCGGTTCATCGCGACCCGCGGCACGTTCGGCTCCTATCACCGCGTGTTCGACGCGGACTCGATCGTGAAGCTGGCGCCGTTCGGTTGGGAGACGTGGCACTGCCGGTTCACGAACCCGTGGTCGATCGGCCTGTGCTTCGCCGTCCGCGCGGACGACTGGCACACGTACCCGGACTGGTACGTCACCGCCATCCTGCGCAACGGCGCCCGCGCGGCGGCCGAGGCGATCCGCGACCTCAAGAAGTACTGGGGCATCACGGTCCCGATCGAGCACATCACCGGCGCCCAGGCCCGCGCCCAGCAGCCCGGCTTCACCGGGCACGGGGAGACCGACCCGACGCGCCGGCACGACCCGGGCGACGGGTTCCCGTGGGCGCGGTTCCTGCGCATGGTGCGTGAGGAGCTCGCCGGCGACGGCGCCGACCCCGTGTCGAACCCGAAGCCAGCCCCGAAGCCCAAGCCGACGCGCTCCCCGCGCCGGCCGCGCACGATCCAGCGCGGCAGCACCGGCTACCTGTCCGAGCTGTGGCAGCGCATCCTGCGCGCCTCCGGCCATCACCTGGCGGCCGACGGCGTGTTCGGACCGGTCAGCGAGGCCGAGACCCGCGCCTGGCAGCGCGCTCGCGGCCTAGTGGCCGACGGCGTCGTCGGACCGGTCACCTGGACCCGCGCCCTCCTGGCCGACGCTGACGGCGTCCTGCGCCGCGGCGACCGGGGCGTGCACGTCGAGCTCGCGCAGTACCTCATCCGGGTCCGACGCGACCGCGTGTTCGGGCCCATCACCGAGGACGGCACCGAGAAGGTGCAGCGCTTCCTCGGCATCACCGACGACGGCGTCATCGGACGCCAGAGCGTCACCGCACTCGTCAACCACTGGACCTGAGAGGACACCATGAACTCCCTTTCCGACCCGACCCCCACCGGCGAGCTCGTCGAGTTCGACCCCGTCGAGCTGCCCT
>NZ_BAAGRL010000067.1:0-1137 GCF_054782975.1 Myceligenerans halotolerans | reverse complement strand
TCTCACACTGCCCGGTCCGTCTCGAAGGAACACGCTCCCGCGATGTCATCGTCTCGCACGCGCTCGTCTGCGTCCAAGCCCGTCTCGTCGAAGCCGGTTGCCCGCGATGTCCTCCTGTTCGACCTGCTGGGAAGACTCCCTGACCCGCGTGCGCGGCGCGGGCGGCGGCACAGTGCTGCCGGGCTGGTCGCGGTGGCGGTGTGCGCGGTCCTGACGAACGCGCAGGGGTTCACCGCGATCGCGGAGTGGGCCGCCGATGCCGGCAAGCGGCGACTGGCCCGGCTGGGCATGACCCGCGGGCCGGCGGACGAGTCGACGTTCCGCCGCCTGTTCAGCAGGCTGGATGCGGATCTGCTGGACCGGCTCCTTTGTTCCTGGACGT
The DNA here is from genome assembly GCF_054782975.1 of Myceligenerans halotolerans. Taxonomy (NCBI): domain Bacteria; kingdom Bacillati; phylum Actinomycetota; class Actinomycetes; order Micrococcales; family Promicromonosporaceae; genus Myceligenerans; species Myceligenerans halotolerans. The sequence goes on along the minus strand of NZ_BAAGRL010000067.1, from coordinate 755 downwards.
GCACGAAGGCCGCAGTGGTCGGAGGGTTGCGCGTGTACGCGATCGACGGGAAGTCGGCCCGCGGAGCCCGCAAGAAGGGCGCGACCACGTCGTTCCTGGTCTCGGCTTTCGACCACGCCACCGGAATGGTCACCGCCCAGATCGGCATCGGGTCCAAGGACTCGGAGATCACCGCCGCCCGCACCCTGCTGGACCTGCTCGACCTCAAGGGCGCGATCCTGACGCTGGACGCCCTACATACCCAGACCGTCACCGCGGCGCAGATCCTTGCCGCCGGAGCGCACTACGTCCTGACCGTCAAGGGCAACCAGAAGACCCTCTATCGCGAGCTGAAGAAGCTGCCCTGGGCCAAGATCCCGTCCACGAGCACGACCCAGGCCGGGCACGGGCGCAAGGCCACCCGCACGATCAAGGTCCTCGACGCCCCGACGTGGATCACGTTCGAAGGCGCCGTTCAGGTCGCCCAGCTGCGCCGCACGACCACGACGAAAGGTAAGAAGAGCGTCGAGGTCGTCTACCTCATCACCTCCGCCGGCGCCCGCCTGGCAACCCCGACCGTGCTGGCCACCTGGATCCAGGGGCACTGGACGATCGAGAACCGGCTCCACTGGGTCCGTGACGTCACGCTCGGCGAGGACAAGTCCCAGATCGCCGACGGCAGCGCACCCCAGATCATGGCCACAATCCGCAACATCGTCATCGCGATCCTGCGCCACGCAGGCTGGGACAACCTCGCCGAGGCCACCCGTCACCAC
>NZ_BAAGRL010000066.1:0-1594 GCF_054782975.1 Myceligenerans halotolerans | reverse complement strand
CTTGAGATGATGACGGTTACCACACCAAGACATCGTCTACGAGCAAGAGGGGTCTTTTCTGGTGCTCACTGTATCGAGTCCGGGCCGGGTGCGGGTAGGGCGCGCCGATAGCCGCCTGACGTCGTCGGCGGGTCTGGCTGCGGTGGCAGAGGTCGATCGGGTGATCGGGCTGTCAGGGCTGCTGGAAGCGGGGATCGGGCAGGTCAAGAAGCGTGACCGTGGCGCCAGTGGCGCGCAGGCGTTGCTGGCGATGGCGTGCGCGCAGCTGGCCGGAGAGGATCACCTGGTCGGACTGGACCGCCGTCGGGCGGATGCGGCGGGTCAGGAGCTTGCGCCCGTGGCCGATGTGCCATCGACGACGGCCGCGCAGATCGCGGCGAGGTTCACGCCGGAGGCGTTCTGGGGCCTTGAGGAAGCCGTCGCCGTCGCGGCCGGGCGGGTCCTGGACCTCCTGCCGGCCGCCCGGCGCGCACGGCTGACCAGGACGGTCACCCTGGATGTGGATGCGACCGAGATCGAGGTGTTCGGGCGTAAGAAGGAAGGCGCGAAGCACGGGCATACCGGCGCGCTGCGGTATCAGGCCGACATCGTGCACTGGGCCGAGCTGGGCGTCCCGCTGGTCGCCGACCTTCTCGATGGCACCGAGGACCCGCGCGCCGGGGTCGTGGACCGCCTCACGCGCGCGGTTCACGTCCTGCCCGTGGCCGACTGCGAGATCCGCGCGAGGCTGGACACCGGCTACTTCGCGATCGACGTCGCCCGGGCATGCGTGCAGATGGGAGTACGGTTCGCGATCGGGGTCCGCCGCAACCAGGCCGTCTTACGGGACGTGCTCACGATCGACGAATCCGCCTGGCACGACGCGGCCGGGATGCCCGGCAGCCAGGTCGCGGTCATGAACTACCTGCCCGGCGTCTGGGCCAAGGATCCTGACATCGCCCGTGACAAGAAGCAGACACCGATCGCGTGCCTGGTCCGCCGCACCCGCATCGAGGCCGCCGACCTGCCCACCGAACGCGCCCGCCGCCGCAAACGCGCCCACCCCGAACAGCTCCAGCTGGCCCTGGACGGCGTGATCGACCACGTCTACCTGTACTCGTTCATCCTCACCAACCTCGAGACCGCCACCAGCGACGACGTCGTCGCCGTCGAGCACTGGTACCGGCACCGCACCGACATCGAAGCCCTCAACCGCGACGCGAAACACGGCGCCGCAGCCCGCCACGCCCCCTCAGGTAAGAAGACCGTCAACCGCGTCTGGCTCGCCGCAGCCCTGACCGCCTGCGCGATCAGCGCGTTCACCACCCTCCTGGCCGGCCTGCACCACCCCGACGGCACCGGCAGGGCCACCATCACCCGGCTGCGGCGCGAACTCATCCGCGTCCCCGCGCGCGTCCGCCGAGCCCGCGACGGCACGACCTGGCTCCACCCACCACCAGGATTCAGCCTGCTGAACACCACTCTCACCCGCCTCCAAGCCCTGCCGACCGCCGTCGGCTGACCCCACCCCACCTCCCTTCCCGCACGACCCGAGACACCTGGAACCTCCGCCCCAGCCCGTGCGACAACGGGCACCTCACCACGCCTGAACAGC
>NZ_BAAGRL010000065.1:0-978 GCF_054782975.1 Myceligenerans halotolerans | reverse complement strand
GCCGTCGATGCGTTCGCGGTCCAGGGCGATGCCCTCCAGCCGCCGCGTGCCCTCCTCATACCGGTAGGACACCACCGCGGCATACGTGTTCCCCAGGTCCAGCCAGGACGACTCACCCAGAATCGTCCGGCCCGACGCCGCCACATAGGTACCCCAGCCGAACCCGCCGCCCATCCACTCGGGCAGGGACGATTCGTCGAAGTGGGTGGTCACCGTCTCCTGCCCCAGCCCGCCGGCGGCCTGCAGCGTGACGGCCTCGACCTGCCCGTCAGCCATGTACGAGTACTGCGTCTCGTAGGTGCCAGCAAGCCCGTCGAGCACGGAGTTCGAACTCGGCAGGTGCACGCGCGACCCGGTGGGCCGGTACCCGTCGTCGTACCCGGTCACCGACGTCACATACTCGTGCCCGTCCTCATACCGGACCGAGGCCGTGGCCTGACCCTTGACGATCGTCGAGGTCGGAGTGCCGGCCGGGTCGGTGAGCCGGTCGAACACCCAGCCCGCCCGCTGCCCGCCCAGCGTGACGTCCCCACCGCTCACCGTGGCGTCGAACATCCCGGTCTTGCGACCCAGCCCGTCGTACTCGTACGCCAGCGAGTCCCCGTTCGCGTCCGTGACCGCCAGGGTCTGCCCAGCCAGGTCGTACACGCTCGTGGTCGTACCACGATCCGGATCATCCGCCATGACCTGACGACCCAGCACGTCATACCCGTAGGTCCACACCGCGGTGTCGTCGCCGTCCGCGTTCGTGGTGGTGGTCTCGACAACCTTGGCCAGACGGCCCTCCGGATCACGCTCATAGGTGGTCGCCTGGTACGTGCCGCCCACATCGGGCTCACCGTCGCTGTCGGAGTCACCGGTGTGCTGACGCAGCTCGACCATACGGCCGCGCGCATCCACCACGGTCGTGGCCGGGGTCGCCCCCGCAGGCGGCGTCACCCGGGTGAACTTCCCGTCATACGCCGTGGTCGTGCGCCA
>NZ_BAAGRL010000064.1:0-1071 GCF_054782975.1 Myceligenerans halotolerans | reverse complement strand
CTGGAGAACGGATTCATGGGCAAGGACAGCAAGGCTGGCGAGAGCGCGCCGGCAGACGTGGTAGGGGCCGGGCCGCGGTCGCAGCGGGCCGCGCGGCGGTCGTTCACGATGGAGTTCAAGCGGGCGATCGTGGCGGAGTATGACGCGGCGCCGGTGGGGCAGAAGGGAGCGGTCCTGCGCAGGGAGCGGTTGTACGACTCTCATGTGCAGGAGTGGCGGGCTGCGATCGAGGCCGGGACGCTGGAGAAGTCTTCGCAGGGGCGTCGTCGTGGTGGTCGGCCGGCCAGGTCGGCCGAGCAGACACGGATCGCGGAGCTGGAGCGGCAGGTTGCCCGGTTGGAGGCGGAGGCTGCGGCGAAGGACGAGGTCATCGCGTCCAAGGAAGCGGCGCTGGATGTGCTGGGAAAAGGTGTCGCGTTCTTGGAGTCTCTGTCGTCGAAGAACGCGTGATGGACCAGGCCGGTTACCGGTCCTGGCAGGCAGACACGGTCGATGAGCTGCTCCCGCATGTCGGGGTGGTGGCTGCGTGCGCGCTGGTGGGAAGGTCGCGGGCGACCCATCATCGTCAGGCCAACCCCAAGCACGGTCCGGCTCGCCGACGGCGCCGGTCGCAGCATCCGGGCGAGCTGACCGCGAAGGAGAAGGCGCAGGTCCTGGCCGTGCTGAACAGCAAGGAGTATGCGGACCTGGCCCCGGCGCAGGTGTTTACCCGGGAGTTGGACGCCGGCCGGTACTGGTGCTCGGCCCGGACGATGTACCGGATCCTGGCTGCGGCCGGGCAGGCCGGTGAGCGGCGTCGTCAGGCGACGCATCCGCCCAAGAAGGTGCCGGAGTTGATCGCCCGCGCCCCGAAGGAAGTCTGGAGCTGGGACATCACCAAGATGCGCGGGCCGTCCAAGGGGTGTTGGTTCCACGCCTACGTCGTGATCGACATCTTCAGCCGCTACATCGTCGGCTGGCGCGTCGAGGCCGTCGAGGACGGGCAGCTGGCCACGGACCTGGTCGCGGACATCATCGCCGAGCAGGGCACCGCCCCGGGCTGGCTGCACGCCGACGGCGGGGCGGCGATGA
>NZ_BAAGRL010000063.1:0-96645 GCF_054782975.1 Myceligenerans halotolerans | reverse complement strand
CCGCGAGGCACGACTGCCAGACCAAGCAAAATCACGCCTCCACGGTTTCAAGGGATTGCCAGACGAGCGTCGAGCCCGGCACGCGCGCCGTCATCTACCTGCGCGTCTCTTCGCCGAGCCAGGTCAAGACCGACTACGACCCCGAGGGCCAGTCGATCCCTGCGCAGCGCACCGCGTGCCTGCGCAAGGCGGAACAGCTCGGTCTGACGGTCATCGATGAGTACATCGAGCCGGGCCGCTCCGCGACCGAGATGACCAAGCGGCTCGCCTTCCAGCAGATGCTCGCCCGCGTCCAGCACGAGCGCGACGTCGACTACGTGATCGTGTACAAGCTCTCGCGCATGGCTCGCAACCGGCTCGACGACGCCATCGTCATGGCTGACCTGCGCAAGCGCGGTGTGACCCTCGTGTCGGCGACCGAGTCCATCGACGACTCGCCGGTCGGGCAGCTTATGCACGGGATCCTGGCGACCTTCAACGAGTACCAGTCCCGTGAGTCGGGCGCCGACATCGCCTACAAGATGGGCCAGAAGGCCAAGAACGGCGGCACGCTCGGGAGAGCCCCCTTGGGCTACCTCAACGTCTTCGACCGCTTCGAGGGCCGCGAGATCCGCACAGTCGTCACCGACCCCGAACGGGCGCCGTTCATCAAGCTCGCCTTCGAGCTGTACGCCACGGGTGACTATACGCTCAACGAGCTCTCCGACGAGCTGTACGACCGGGGCCTGCGCACCAGACCGTCTCAAAGACGGCCCGCCCAGCAGGTCTCGATCAACAAGCTGTCGCTGATGCTGCGCGACCGCTACTACCTCGGCTACGTCTCCTACCAGGGCGAGGAGTACCAGGGGCGCCACGAGCCCCTCATCGACGAAGACCTCTTCGACCACGTCCAGGGCATCATCGAGGTCCGCCAGAACGCGAAGGAGCGCCGCAGGGTGCACCACCACACTCTGAAGGGCTCGGTCTACTGTGGACGCTGCCAGCGGGCCGGCCGCACGGGACGGCTGGTGATCCAGCACGTCGTGAACGCACGCGGCACCGAATACACCTACTTCTTCTGTCGCAACAAGCAGACCGGCATCTGCGACGCGCGCCACGTCAACGTGCTGCACGTCGAGGACGCCGTCGAGCGGCACTACGCCACCGTCCGGTTCGGCGCCGAGTTCATCGCCGAGGTCCGCACCCACATCAGCGAGGCGATCGGCGCAGAGGAAGCCGCCACCAAGCTCCTCCACCAGCAGCTCACCACGGAACTCCGTGCCCTGGACGCCCGCGAGGAGAATCTCATCGATCTGGCCGCAGACGGCGCCGCACCCCAGGCCAAGATCAAGGCGAAGCTGCGCGAGATCGACCGCCAGCGACGCCACCTCACCGATCGCCTCAAGGACACCCGCGAGGACCTCTCCGAAGGGGCGAGGCTGATCGAGGCGTGCCTGAAGCTCCTGGAGAACCCACAGGAGCTGTACCGACGCTGCGACGACGAGCAGCGGCGCCTGCTCAACCAGGCGATCTTCCACGCCCTCTACATCGAGGACGACGAGCACGAGATGGTCACCGGGAGTGAGCTCAAGGAGCCGTTCGCACGGCTCCGCGCCGTGGAGCGCACCCGCAGGCTCGCCCAGACCGACAAGCCCGACCCCGGCTCCCCCGCGCCCCAATACGACAGCAGGCCCGCCTCCGATGGAGGCGGGCCTGCTGCTATGCATGGGGTCGACGCCCTGCTGGAGGGCTTGACCCAGGGGCACTGTTTTAGTAGTCCCCCTATGGTGGAGCTGCCGGGAATCGAACCCGGGTCCGGTGTCACTTTTCGAGGACTTCTCCGGGCGCAGTCTGCTATGGATTTTCTCGGCCCCCGCGCTTGCGCAGACACATTCGCGGACGGGCTCAGTCACCTAGAAGTCCCTGTAGTCCCGATGACGTGGACCACAAGCAGTGGCTCTCAAGATGACGCCGGCTACCGGGGTGAGAGCGCCCCCGGGCCGACGGACTTCAGGCTCGCCTCAGGCGGCGAGAGCGAAGTCGTTGCGCGTGTTATCGGCAACTATTGGTTTGCAGACATCGTTAGCGAGAGAAGTCTGCATCCTCGGCCCGCTTCCCCTCGAAGCACGACCACCGTCGAAACCGATCAGCCCCATGTTGAGTTGTCAACACCCGCCGAGCCCGTGGACTCCGGCGAGGTACTCAGTCTAGTGGATCAACACGTTGCCCCGTCACCTTATTTCCCGACCTCGCGATCCGCGTGCCCAAGGGACATCTCCGGCGCCACGAGGTCGCGCACCCGGCGCTTGAGCTCGGCGATGTCCGGGAAGCCGCCGTCGCGCTTGCGATTCCAGACGGTGACGGACGCGTCGTCGTCGGACGCGAACACCTGGATCCGGAAGACGCCGGCCTCGGTGTCCTTCGCGGCGGGCCGCAGCGCGACCTCGCCGATCTCGGACTCGAAGGTCTGCAGGAGCTCCGCGGCGTACCACTGGGCCCGCAGCAGCCACTTGCAGCGGACGCAGTACGTGATGACGAGTCGAGGCGCAGGCATGGCCTCAGTGTCGCAGCACGCTCGCCGTGCGGGACGCCGCGCCCATGCCTAGCTCAGCTTCTCGCGGTGGCGCATGGCGCGTAGTGCCTCGCGGTTGTCCTGCTTCTCGCGCAGGGCCTGGCGCTTGTCGTACTCCTTCTTGCCGCGTGCGAGCGCGATCTCGACCTTGGCGCGGCCGTCCAGGAAGTACAGGGACAGCGGCACGACCGTGTGGCCCTTCTCGTGGGCCTTGGCCTGGAGGCGCAGGATCTCGTCCTTGTGCAGCAGCAGCTTGCGCTTGCGGCGGGGTGAGTGGTTGTTCCACGTCCCCTGGAAGTACTCGGGGATGTGCACGCCCTCCAGCCACGCCTCGCCGCGGTCCACGTGCACGAACCCGTCGACCAGGGACGCGCGCCCCATCCGCAGCGCCTTGACCTCGGTGCCCCACAGCACGAGACCCGCCTCGAACACGTCCTCGATCACGTAGTCGTGGCGGGCCTTCTTGTTGTTCGCCACGATCTTGCGCGGGTCCTCAGGCTTCTTCTTCTTTTTGGCGCCCTTCGCCATGGTCTCCCTCCACGTCCATCACGTCGGCGCTCGTCCAGGTCCGCGCGCGACGTTCCAGGATACGCGCCCGCACCCGCCCCGTCCGGGGATTTACGCGGAAGCCGGTCCCGGAGGTCAGAGATAGGTCATCGGATCCACCGTCGACCCGTTGACGTACACCTCGAAGTGCAGGTGACAGGCCGTGGACGTGCCGGTGGTGCCCGAGTAGCCGACCACCTGGCCGCGCGTCACCCGCTGCCCCGGGGAGACCGCCCAGCTCGTCAGGTGGTTGTAGCTCGACATGAGGCTGTTGCCGGCACTCGTGTAGCCATGGTCGACGAGAACCTGGTTCCCCAGGCCCTGGATGGTGCGCGCGTACACCACGGTCCCCGAGCTCGCCGCGAGGATCGGCGTCCCGCAGTAGGCCCGGAGGTCCGTCCCGGCATGCAGGCGCCAGTAGTTCAGCACCGGGTGGTACCGCATCCCGTAGGGCGAGGTGACCACGGGGTTCGCCGTCGGCCACGTCAGGTACGACGCCGTCCCCGGTGACCCACCGGGCGCTCCGCCGCCTCCCCCGCCGGTCCCGTCGTCACGGCCGCTGCGGCTGGCCGCACGCTGCCGGTCGCGCTCCTGCTGCTCGGCGATGATCTCCTTGAGGTCGGCCTCGATGGAGCTGATCGCCTGCTCGGTCTGCTCGAGCGACCGGCTCGCGGCGTCCTTGCGTCGCTCGATGCGGTCCTTGAGCGTCTGCCGCTCCGCGATGAGGTTCTCGATCTCGGTCTTCTTGCTCGCGGCCTGCTCGAGGACCTCCTCCTTGCGCTCGACGTTCTCGTCGGCGAGCACCTTGAGTTCCGTGACCGTCTCCCGGATCGCGGTGAGACGAGCCCTCATGTTGCGCGCCTGCGCCGCGGAGTCCTGCAGTTCGGCCAGCGCACGCGCCTGGCTCCGGGCCGCGGAGGAGGAGACCGCGTACCCGTCGAGGAACTCCTCGGTGGTCTGCGCGCCGGTGACCAGGCCGAGCGCCGTCGTGCTGCCCGACGACCGGAAGTCCTCCCGCGCCATCTTGACGATGTCCTCGCGGGCCGCGTCCGCCTTGCCGGCGTCGTCGGCGATCTCCCGGATGATCCGGGCCTCCTCGGACTGCGCGTCCGTGAGGCGCTGGGAGAGGATCGCCGCCTCCCGCTCCGCCTGCTCGAGCCCGGCCTCCGCCTGGGCCAGGTCCGCCTCGGCGAGCGGGAGGCGCGCCTCGACGTCGTTGAGCTCGAGGGCTGCCTCGGCGAGCCGCTCGTCGGTGTGCTCGAGGCTGCTCTCGAGTTCCTCGCGCTCGCGCTTCTTGTCGTCGGCCCGTGCCTCGGCGGCGGCGCGCTGGTCGTCGAGGTCGTCCGCGGCAGCAGGGACGACGGCGGTCGCGCCGCCCAGGGCCAGCAGGATGGCCAGGGCCAGCGGGACGACTCGGGCGACGGTTCGGTGCGACATCATCAGATCCTCGTGTACCGGTTGAGAGTGACCACGGAGCTGACCGCCGCGAGCGCCACCGCCACGAGGACGAGGAAGGGCGCGACGGCGAGCACGTCCCCGGCGTCGACGTAGGCGACCCAGTCGACGGAGCGTTCCAGCCAGTCCGAGACCAGGAAGCGCACGGCGAGCCAGAGCCCGAGGCAGGCGAGCAGCGCGCCGGTGACGGCGGCGATCGCCCCTTCGAGGAGGAACGGGAGCTGGACGAACAGGTTGGAGGCGCCGACGAGCCGCATGATCTCGGTCTCCTTGCGGCGCGAGACGGCGGACAGTCGGATGGTGGTGGTGATGAGGAGTACGGCGGCCAGGAGCATGACGCCCGCGAGGCCGGCGGCGAGCAGGGTCGCCACGTTGAGGGTGCGGAAGAGGGGTTCGAAGACGGAGCGCTGGTCCTCGACGAGTTCGACGCCGTCGCGGCCGGTGAGCACGTCGCTGACGACGGCGAACTGGCCGGGGTCGGCGAGTTCGAGGCGCAGGGACGCCTGCATGTCGTCCTCTGTGAGCTGGGTGCCCTGGTAGCCGTTGGGGTAGCGCTCGGTGAAGGCGTCGAAGGCTTCGGCCTTGGTCTCGACGTAGACGGCTTCGACCTGGTCGGTGAGCTCGGTGTCGATGACGTCGCGGACGGCGTCGATCTGCTGGTCGGTGGCTTCGCCGGCGGCGCAGGTGGGCATCATCGAGCCGGTGGGGCAGAGGAAGACGGAGACCTGGACGAGGTCGTACCAGTCGTTCTTGAGCTTGCCGATCTGGGTCTGCAGGAGGGCTGCGGCTCCCACGAAGGTGAGGGACACGAACGTCACCAGGATGACGGCGACCACCATGGTGGTGTTGCGCCGCAGTCCTGCCGCCACCTCACCCGCGACGAACTGGAATCGCACCTCAGGCCTCCCCGCGCGTAAAGGCTCGGGCCGGCTCGTGGCCGGGCCGGGTCTCCGCGGCGAATCGGCGGATGCCGCGCGCGGAAGTGTCGAGGACCGCGGAGGGGCGCATCACCGGGAGGATCGCCTCGCGCTCGCCGTAGCCGCCGGACGCCTCGTCGCGGACCACGACGCCGTCGGACAGTTCGACGACGCGGCGGCGCATCTCGTTCACGATCTCGTCGTCGTGGGTGGCCATGACGACGGTGGTGCCGGTGCTGTTGATGCGGTCCAGGAGGCGCATGATGCCGAGGCTCGTGGTGGGGTCGAGGTTGCCGGTGGGCTCGTCGGCGAGCAGGATCTGGGGCCGGTTGACGATGGCGCGGGCGATGGCGGCGCGTTGCTGCTCGCCGCCCGACAGTTCGGTCGGCATGCGCTTCTCCTTGCCGGTGAGGCCGACCATGTCGAGGATCTCGGGGACGGTGTCGCGGACCGCGGACCGGGGCTTGCCGATCACCTTGAGCGCGAACGCGACGTTCTCGTAGACCGTCTTGTTCTGCAGCAGGCGGAAGTCCTGGAAGACGACGCCGAGTTCGCGGCGGAGCTTGGGCACGCGCCAGGCGGAGAGCCGTGCGACGTCGCGCCCGGCCACGTAGATGCGGCCGCGGGTGGGGCGATGCTCGCGGAGGACGAGGGACAGGAAGGTGGACTTCCCGGACCCCGAGGCGCCGACCAGGAACACGAACTCGCCGCGCTGCACGTCCACCGTGACGTCCTCGAGGGCGGGCCGCGCGCCGCGCGTGTAGACCTTTGACACGTTCTCGAACCTAATCACGTGCACTCCCCACGGATGACGTCGGTCCCGCCTTGCCTGGGGACCCCCTGAGCATCACCACCGGTGATACCCCACCTGCGAGGCTAAGGGTGATTTTGCCGTCGCACACGGCGAGACACGCCGGTGGCCCGTTTCATGCCGCGCCTCCCGCAGGCGGTTTCAGGGAAACGCCTGGAATTTCGTGACAAGCCGACGACGCCGGAAGGTCGGTGCGCAGGTCGGTGCGCTGGCGCCGGAGGGGGCGGATCAGCGCATCCGGCGCGAGGGTACCCGGGTACCCGGGCGCGCGGGGACCCCGCGGGTCCGGTGCGCCCGAGGGGCCCGGGGCACTCGGGATCAAGAGTCGGCGATCTGCCGGTTGCGGCGCCAGCGGATGCCGGCCTCGATGAAGTCGTCGATTGCTCCGTCGAAGACCGCCTGCGTGTTGCCCTGCTCGTGCTCGGTGCGCAGGTCCTTGACCATCTGGTAGGGCTGCAGCACGTACGAGCGCATCTGGTCGCCCCAGCTCGCCTTGATGTCGCCGGCGAGCTCCTTCTTCTTGGCAGCTTCCTCCGCCTTGCGCAACAGGAGCAGGCGCGACTGGAGCACGCGGTACGCGGCGGCGCGGTTCTGGATCTGCGACTTCTCGTTCTGCATCGCGACCACGACGCCCGTCGGGATGTGGGTCATGCGCACGGCGGAGTCGGTGGTGTTCACGGACTGGCCGCCGGGACCGGAGGACCGGTACACGTCGATCTTGAGCTCGGAGTCCGGGATGTCGATGTGGTCGGTCTGCTCGATGAGGGGGACCACCTCGACCGCGGCGAACGACGTCTGCCGGCGCCCCTGGTTGTCGAACGGGGAGATCCGCACGAGCCGGTGCGTGCCGGCCTCGACGGACAGCGTGCCGAACGCGTACGGCACGTTGACCTCGAACGTCGCAGACTTCAGGCCCGCCTCCTCGGCGTACGACGTGTCGCCCACCTTGGTGGGGTACCCGTGCCGCTCGGCCCACCGCAGATACATGCGCAGCAGCATCTCGGCGAAGTCCGCGGCGTCCACCCCGCCGGCCCCGGACCGGATCGTGACGACGGCCTCGCGGGCGTCGTACTCGCCGTTGAGCAGGGTCCGCACCTCGAGCGAGTCGAGGTCCTTGCGGATCGCGGCGATCTCACTCTCGGCCTCGCGGAGGGAGTCCTCGTCCTCCATCTCCTCGCCGAGCTCGACGAGTGTCTCGACATCGTCGATGCGCGCCCCGAGCTTCTTCACCCGGTCCAGCTCGGACTGCGCCGCCGACAGCGCGGACGTCACCTTCTGCCCGATCTCCGGATCGTCCCAGAGGTCCGGTGCCGACGCCTGCTCGGAGAGCTCGGCGATCTTGCCCCGCAGCACAGTGGGGTCACTGACGGCCTCGATGGACTCGAGGGTGCTGCGCAGGCCCTTGATCTCGGACGGGAAGTCGATGGTTGCCACGAGTATCCAGCCTACCCGCCCGGCTCGCCGGCTCGCCGCAGGGTCGGCGCCGGCCGACGGGCGCCGCGACCTTCACCACGCCCTCGCCGTCGATGTCGCGGTGACCACGATCGGCGCGGTCGCGTCCGTGAACCAGCCCAGGAGGGGCGGCGTGCTCGGTACCGCGATCGTGACACGGGCCGACCGACCGTCGGGCGAGGTCGCCGACACGACCCGGAGGCCGTCAGGCGCGGCGCCCGGATGCTCGGCGAGGTAGCGCTCGACGGCGGCCGCGACGCTCCGGTCGTCCAGGATGAGGGTTCCCGCTCCCGGGGCCCGGTCCAGGCCAACCTCCCCGGTGTAGATCCGCCGCTCGTCGACGGCCTGGGCCGCATCCGTGGCGAGCATGTCGGCCAGATCGGCGAGGTGCTTGCGGTCCAGATGCACGGCTGTCGCCGACACGACCATCCCGACAAGAGCCACCGCGAACATCACGAACGCCGCGGTCAGCAGCCAGATGCGCCCACCCTCCGGGTCGCCGGGCCGGGCGTTCGTGCCCGACGGCGGGCACGGGCACGGTGTCGTCGCCCGACCGGCCGGGGCGATCCGGCGATCCCCCATGGCGGGACGGTACCCGCGGGCCGGTGGCGGCGTCACGGGCGCACCATCGCGTAGCGGTCCACCGTGCCGACGTGCGCGGCCTCCACGCGCACCGCGGCCGGCACGTGTGACCCGAGGGCGCCGGGTACCAGAGGCAGCGGCACGGCGACGCGGACGACGGCGGCCACCTCCCCGCCCGGGGTGAGACACACGTCCTGCCCGCACTCGATGTCAAGGCTCCCGGCATCCTCGGGAAGGTCCTGGTCACGCAGCGCGATACGCACCGCGGCGTCCGCCCGCGCGGCTCCCTGCCCCGCCGACCCGGCGGTCACCACGGCGCGCACCGCCTCCCGCGCGGCGGTCTCGGCGGCGAACGTCCCGGCCTGGACGCGCCCCACCACGGCGACGAGATAGACGAGCGGCACGAGCAGCAGCACGGCGAGCAGGATCTCCACCACGGCGGAGCCTGACTCGCCGGACCTGGCCACGGCGGAGCCTGCCGTGGCGGGGCGAGCCGTGGCGCGGAGAGCATCGCCCCTGCCGTCCCGCGGCGCACGCTCACCGGTCACGGTTCCTCCAGCGCATGCCCCTGAACGGTCACTGCGGCGGCCGGTCCCAGCAGGCCGACCACCGGCAGCGGCGTCGTGACCTCGACCTCGATCACCCGCAGCCCGTCCAGCGTCGCCTCCCGGGCCGTCACGTCGCGGGCGTACGAGCCGTTCAGCGACGCGGCGAGCAGCTCCCGGGTACGGGTGACGCCGTCCGCCGGGCCGCGGTCCGCCCGCGCCGCGACGCGGGCGCCCTCCGCGGCCGCGTCGATCGCCAGGGCACGCACGTGCACCGCGAGCGCCACCTGGACGACGCCGAGCAGCAGGGCGAGGACGAACCCTGTCACGACCACGGCCTCGGCGACGGCGGCCCCGCGCTCGTCCGTTCCGGTCACCCGTTACCCGTCACGGAGGTGATGGCCTGGCGGAACGCGCCCTCGAGGAGCGGTCCGGCCACGGCCCACAGGGCAACCACCAACCCGGCCGTCATCAACGTCACGAGCACCCAACCGGGGACGTCACCCCGTTCCGGATCATGGATGTGGTCGTCGGTGGCGCGGGCGCCGATTCGTTCCACGGCGACGGGCATAGCTCTCCCCCTGAGCGAGTGTGCTGATGGTGCCCCTGTACGGCGACCGGATCGATCACCGCTGCCAACGAGCGTATGGGCAGGAGCCCCCGTCCGCGCGCCATGACCCGAATGGCTGTGGATAACTTCTACCGGGGTCGCTCCTACCAGCGCGTCGTGAGCACGAGCGTGCATCGGATCCGGGCTCCCGACCAGAGCCCTCTGACGAGCCGCTCGTCCAAAGGTCGACCAGAGGCCAGAGGCCCCGCTGTCAGAACCCCACCCGCAGCGCGGCGAGGCTTGGGAACACGGCGAACATGACGGTCACCGGCAGGATCAGGAACACCACGGGGACGAGCATCGCGATCTCGCGGCGCCCGCCGGACTCCATGAGGGCGCGCCGACCCGCCTCGCGGACGTCCTGGGCCTGCGCCTGAAGCACTCCGGACAGAGGCGTTCCTCGCTCCAGGGCAACGACGACGGCGTCGGCGAACCGGCTCAACGGCACGCAGCCGGTGCGCGCGGACATCGCGGTGAGCGCGTCGGGGACGGCGGATCCGGACCGGACCGCCCAGACGACTCGCGTCAGCTCGCGGGACAGCTCCCCGGTGGTGCCCCGTGCCACGCGGTCGAGCGCGGCAGCCGGCCCTTCCCCGGCGGCGACGGCCAGTGCGAGCAGGTCGGCGATCGTGGGGAACTCGGCGAGCATCCGTTCCTCGCGGCGGCGCACGGTCCAGGTCAGCGCCTGATCGCAGGCCACGTAGCCAACGGCTCCGCCGAGCACGACGAGCGCGCCGAGCACGACGCCCGGGGCGGGTCGCGTCCAGGCGAGCAGGATCGCGATGCCGAGACCGGCGGCGAGGCCGAGCACGGTCCAGGTGAGCTGGCGCGCCCGGAAGTGCTCCACCGACTCCCCTGTGCCGGCCCGGTCGAGGCGGCGGCGCAGTCCGTCGGCTGGGGAGCCGAGGCGCTCCAAGCGCGCGGCGATCTCGGGCAGGGCCACCAGTTCGACGAGGAGGCCGAACGGTCCGGTGCGGCCGGGGCCGCCGTCGTGCAGCAGCGCCGACGTGGACGGGCGGGGGCGGAGATACGGTTCGAGCCGCTCCGCCAGGCGGGGGCGGCGCGCCCGCCGCGCGGCCCATAGCAGCCACAGCCCGGCCCCGAGGCCGAGTCCGGCCACGCCGCCCCATACCGCCCACGCGTTCATCGCAGCACCCGTGCCTCGGTCGGGAGGCGACCCACGCGCAGCATCACGCGATACGCGACGAACGAGCAGGCGGCACCGGCGATCAGGACGGCGGCCCCGGCGGGCGTGTCGTAGGCCCCGACGGCGCCGGGGCGGGTGGCGAGCAGCGCGAGCACCAGCCACGGCCCGGCGACGGCGACGCGCGCGCCGTTGACGGTCCAGCTCTGCCGGGCCTCGAGCTCGCCGCGGGTGCGCAGGTCGTCGCGCAGGAATCCGGACAGGGTGCGCAGGAGTCTGCCGAGGTCGCGGCCGCCGACGTCGTGCGTGATCCGTAGTGCCTCGACGATCCGGTCGGCGACGGGATCCGCGAGCCGGTCCTTGAGCGCGGTGAGGCTGTCGCCGAACCGTCCGGAGGCGCGGAAGTCGCGCGCGAACTGTGCGAACGGCTCGCGCAGCGCGGCCGGTCCGCGATCGGCGAGCTGGGCGACCGCCTCCGGGAGGGACAGGCCAGCCCGGACGCCGGAGGCCAGGTGGTCGACGACGTCCGGCCACACGGCGCGCAGGGCCCTGCTGCGGGCACGCGCCCGGGCCCGGAGTACGGCGCGTGGCGCCAAAGCGGCGAGCACCGCGAAACAGAGGGCGACGGCCGGCGACCTGGTGGCCGCGAGCACGACGACGCACGCGGTCAGCGCGGCGGCTGCCGTCGCACCGTGGAGCGCTGCCGGCGAGGCATGAGGGAGTCCGGCCTGGTTGAGCAGCTCGCGCGTGCGCGCGCTACGAGGTCCGGGACGCCGGTCGGACGGCCGTTCCCACCACGACCACCAGAGGCACCAGACGCCCGCACCGAGGAGCAGGCCGACGACGACGCCCATCAGGCGCGCGCCGCGATCGTCCAGGGCGACTCGGCACGGGACGCGGACCCGGGACTCGGCACGGACCGGGGATTCGGCCGGGTGCCTGGCCCGACGCCGGCGTCGGTGGCTGAGGTGCCTGACTCCGCACGCGACCCGGCGCGCGACTCCGCGCGTGACTCGGTGGCCGACTCCCTGCCGGCCCAGGCATCCGGTTCGTCGGGCACCGCAGCGCCACCGGCTCCGTGCCACGCCGTGGCCCCGGGGGCCGCCGGTTCCGTCGCGCCGGTGCCGTGTCCCGCGAGGACCGCGTGGATGTCGATTCCGGCGTCGGCGAACCGCCGCAGGTGGGGTGGCATCCCGTCGGCCCGGCGCAGGCCCTGGTCGTCGCGCCGGAACAGCGTCGCGGTCTCCACGACGCCGTCCTCGGCACGGCCAGTGACGGCGAGGATCTCCCGGACCACCCGGCGTCCCCGCTCGATGGCGAGGTGCACCACGACGTCGACGGCGGACGCGACGGTCGGCACCACGAACCGGTCGGTCACGTTCTCTCCCGCGAGCAGCGGGAGGGTGGTCATCTTCACGACAGCCTCGCGCGCCGAGCTCGCGTGCACGGTGCACATTCCGGGGATGCCGGAGTTCAGGGCGACCAGCAGGTCGAACGCCTCCGCCTCGCGGACCTCCCCGATCACGATGCGGTCCGGCCGCATCCGCAGTGCCTCCTTGACCAGCCGCCGCAGCGGGATCTCTCCGGTGCCCTCCAGCGATTCCTGCCGGCACTGCATCGCCACCTGGTCACGGACGGGGAGCCGCAGCTCCCAGACCTCCTCGCACGAGACAACGCGCTCGTGTGCCGGGATCGACCCGGCCAGCGCGTTGAGCATGGTGGTCTTGCCCGCCTTGCTGCCAGACAGCCGCTCTAAGACGTTCCGCACATTGGACGCCCATGAGTCAACGCCTGGCAAAGGTCGATCCCATCTACCTCGTCTACCTACGCATCAGCCAGGACAGGGATGAGACTCGACGGTCCATCACCAACCAGAAGCGCGAAGTCGATGGTCTGACGCACCGACTCGGCATCGAGCCAGACGGCGAACCGTTCATCGACAACGACATCTCTGCGACGAGATCCAAGAAGCGCGATGGGTACAACGACCTTGTCCGAACCATCAAGTCGGCCGACCGCCCCGTCGTGATAATCGTCTGGGCTGTGGATCGCCTCTACAGACGCCCCAAGGAGCTCGAGGCGCTCATTGAGCTCGTCGAGAACGGCCCCATCTCGATCCTGACCGTCGTCAGCGGGGCGTTCGACCTCAATACGCCCGCGGGTCGCGCGTTCGCGCGGCAGATGGTGTCGTTTGCCGCCTTCGAAGGTGAGATGAAGGCCGACCGTCAGCGTGCCGCAAATGCCGATCTCGCCGCCGAGGGCGCGTGGCACGGATCGCGCAGGTTCGGGTACCAGCTGAACGGCGATGGATCTGCCGACCTCGACATTATCGAAGCTCCTGTTGTGCGGGCACTAGCAGACCGTTTTCTCGCTGGCGAAACGATCTACTCACTAACCAAGTGGTTGAATTCGACAGGAGTGAAACCCATACGAGCGCAGCGTTGGCATGGGACATCGGTACGCCAGCTTCTCGCGGCGCCACGGATCGCTGGGTTGCGCGCCTACGCGCCCCGCGAGCACGGAGTGACCGATTCCATCTTCCGCGATGGTGGCCAGATGACGCGCGGAAGGTGGCCGGGGATCATCACGATCGCTGAACGTGAACAGATCGCAACGATATTGAGCGACCCGGCCCGACGCCTGACTCGCGCTGGCGAGAACCTACTATCCGGGCTGGCGTCCTGCGGCAGATGCGGGGCTGGCCTTGTGATTGCTAGTTCCGGCAAGAAGCGCCGTCGCTACGTCTGCAAGAAGAACACTGCGTTCCCGGAACGGGGTGGCCTATCGATCGAAGCCGAGAGCCTGGAGAGGGTGATCGGCGAAGCTGCAATCTCGGTCCTGTCCGCCACACGGCCTCCACCACGACCCGAGTCGGACAGCGCGCCACTGTGGGAAGCGGTCGCAACCGCCCGGAGGTGGGTCGAGGACCTTGCATCGATGCTTGGCTCCGGCGAACTCGCGCTCGACGAGTACCGACCTGCCCGAGACGCCGCGCGTGCACAAGTCGCCGAAGCCGAACGAAACCTGAATGCCACGGCGCGCGACGCCGTGTTGTCGAGTCTGCCCCTTGGAGACCCAGCGGGAGTGCGTTCCTGGTGGGCTTCTGCCTCGACCGGGCGACGGCGAGCAGTACTCGAAGCAATCATCGACTCCCTCGTAATTCTGCTGGCCAAAGGACCAAGCAGGACTCTGGATCTAGACCGAGTGCAGATCACCTGGAGGGCATAGCCTGAGTGTTCAGCTGGCCTGGTGAGCAAGGAAGCGCATTCGAGCATCCGCCGGCGGGGGCGTGGTCGGGTCTTCTTCCTGACGTGCCGGAACACCTTGTGCGGTCGTTCATCCAGCCTGACGCGCAGAGTGCCCCACCCCATGCCGCACATCCGCCCGCTATGCCAAGCACCAGACGCTGCGATACGGCCCCCTCCACGCGACCCGCTCTGTTGACTCTCGTCAGAGGATCCGGCACGAGAGACTCCTCCGACCGTAATGACGAATTGGGCGCAATCGGCGCGGACGACTTCACGACGTGGCTTGATCGCTCCCGGAGAGCATCAGGTATGTCACCGGGCGTGACCAACGAGGCGGTCATCGAGCGGCTCTCGACCCTCATCCGCGGAGTGCCAGAAGGAGACGAGCTCGTCATCACCCACGAAGCGGCCTGACGCCGCCCCTCGGTCGACCGCTGCCCCACAATGCTCGCAGGTGAGATGCCCCGCACTTCACCGCGGTATGAGCATCCAGCGTCATCCTGCAGGGGCGCCAAGTTCCGTCGGCGGCCGTTTCGCTCGGTCCAGCAGCACAGAAAGTATCACCGACCTCGGCGCGACGGCTGCCGCAAGCAGGCTGACCGGCGTCGGGCCTGACGCCGACTTCGGTGAGTCCTGCAAGTGTGGCAACTGCGGCCGGAGCGTCGGGATCCGTCGTAGAGGCGACACGTGGGCGTTCGTTCATCTGGACGCGAATGGGGTGCCTTCCGAGGTCGATGACGAGGGCGCGGCGCAGCACGTGGGCGACGATCCGGTGCCCGATCCGTACTTCTACGAGGGCGACACCAGCTATGTCGAAGGTGTCTGGAGCGCGCGGGACTGGGAACGGTATGACGAGGCGCACGCGACGCGGAATCAGGCGGAGCTTGATGAGCGACGCATGCTCGACTCCACCGGTGGGGTCAACCTGGACCAGGACCCGGCGCAGGTCCGTAGTCAGGCGTTGGAGGTCTTGTGGAAGATGCAGGATCTGTCGCTGGAGGCTGGCGTGAAGGCTGCGGCAGCAGAGATCACGGTTGAGTATCCGGCCGCCGCTTTCCTCGACCTCGACGTCGGTGACCAGGGATCGGCGTGGTGCGCGGCCGGGGTCAGCGACAAGAACGGCCGCGCGGTCGCCGACTTCGAGGAGTTCGAGGACGAGCACTGGGGCGTGATCTCTGAGCTCCCTGGTGAGCGTGGACTACGCGACTGCCCGTGGGCAGTTCTGAGCGACTACGGGCTACCGCGGATCGACCTACGCAAGGCCGCCCAGATCGACCTGCACGCGATCTTCGCGCCGGAGACCGGAGCGTGAACTTCCCCCTGCCCCAGACCGCGACGCCTGGCGAGGCAGGCGGAAGAGGAGACGACGGCGGCATCAGGAGTTCAGGGAGGTGCGCTCGGTGAACGGCAACCCTCGCCATCCGAAGGGCTCGCCCGATGCAACAGGCGGCCAGTTCGCCTGCTCTCCGAGGCACGAGGTGTCCCTGCCGCTCGCCGGGTCAGGGACCCGCCGTGGTGGACCGGCGATCGCTGCGCAGTTCGTGCCGCAGACTCTCACGGTGATGGACCCCGACGCGCTGCCTGCTACCGACCGGGACATGCTGGTGCCACAGCACAATCCGCAGGTGTGGTCGTGGGCGGATGCCGCGTATGCCAACTACTGGGACAAGGCTGCCGCGGTGGAGTCGCGCGGTGTGACCATGGCTGCCCACGCAGGCGATCTGGTTCCCGGCGACAGAGTCAGCCTGGGGCCTCTGCTCGGCCAGCTGTCACAAGACGAGCTGTACACGATCGACATGGACGCCGCACGAACGACCATGGCCGTCGTGCATGAGGTGCTGCACCGCCACTTCCACGACTCCGGAAACTCCTTCACGTGGATCTCCGCCGACCAGGGGCAGTTCACGCTCGGCTTCAACACCCCCGTCGGGTTCCTGCCGGGCCGTACTGGGCGGTGCAGCCGCTGCGGTGCGCAACTGCCGGACGGTCCAGGCAACGACGGGCTGTGCGGCGACGAAGACGACGGCGCCCGTTGATCCGTCGCGTTCATCCCCAGATCGACGTCTCGCTACCGACCCGCACTTCACCGGGGCATGGCCGACGTATCGAACCGCAGCAGGCAGCCACAAGGCTCCCCGGACAACACCGGCGGGCAATTCGCCACGGAGAACCACGCCGAGGCAGAGATCCCGCTCACCCCCGTGCAGCGCACGGAAACGCCCGGTGCGGATGCCTGCGACGGCGCCGAGATCGCCACAGCGGCCAGCATGCTCAAAGACTCCCTGGCCCAGATGTCCGCGGCCTACCCTCTCAATACGTTGTTCAACCACGGCGGCAGAGCGATCGCGTTCGGCGAGTACGTCGCCATCCTGCACGACCCATCCCAACTCCTGAACGCCGGCAACGACGATTCCATGAGTCGCGCTGCAGCCGACGCCTGCTACGCAGTCAGATCGTCCGCGACGAAGCTGTCTGCACCCTCGGAACTGAACGAGATACAGCGACAGGCAGCGATCGAGCACATCGCAGGGAAACTCGCCGTCGAACTCGCGTCCGCCGCCAACGCTCGCTCCCAGCGAGCCGCCTACCGGCCATCGGCTGAGGTCCAGCACGCCAAGGGACGCATCGACGGATACGGCGCGGCACTGGTCGAGCTCGTTCACGCCGGGCAGCCGTCCGTGACCCGCTCTGAGACCAACAGCAAGCTCGCCGACATCGCAGCCCCAGACAGGCCGACGCCTCCCACAGCGCGCGACATCGCCGTCGTTGCTATCGAGCAACGCACCGAACACCGAACCGAGGCTGCCGAGTCGCAGGCCGCGGCCGCGTACGACGACCTCATCGCTGCACACCAGGAGTTGGTAGAGGCTGAACGCGACCTGGATCGCGAATTCGACGCAGATCCCGACTGGGACCACCACAGCGCGCTGGAAGACTACATCTCCACCACGCGCACCAGCTACGACGAAGCAAACCGGGCATACAACACGGCGACGAAGCAGATGTACCTGGCGCGCGCCCCGCAGATCGTGCGAGAGGTCGACGAAGCCCTGGCTGGAGCTCGCGAGGTGTCCGAACTGCGGTCGCGGGACAGCATCGAACTCGACCTGGCCCGGTTCCGTGGCCACCACGACCGGGTGACCAGTGCGCTCGCGGCCGACGGCGCCGACACAGATCCTGCCACCGCCCGACTGCAGCAGGCAGCACAACTCCTCCGTGTCCGGGTGGCGCTCCTGGAGGAGCAGTTCACCCGCTGGCACAACGAGCAGACACGAGAGTAGACACCCGTCGCGCGTCGCAGGACTCGCGGCAGGAGCTGACCCTCTGCATGAGCTCCCGCACCGATAGCAAGACGGCGGCGACG
This sequence comes from Myceligenerans halotolerans, assembly GCF_054782975.1. Lineage (NCBI taxonomy): Bacteria > Bacillati > Actinomycetota > Actinomycetes > Micrococcales > Promicromonosporaceae > Myceligenerans > Myceligenerans halotolerans. The sequence goes on along the minus strand of NZ_BAAGRL010000063.1, from coordinate 79,420 downwards.
GCCTCGGCCGCACTCCACCAGTACATGAAGCCCAACGTCAACGGCCGCGATGCCGCACACAGCATCGAGTCCCCTGACCCCGAGGCGGAAAGCGGGACACCGCCGGACCCGGACGATGCTGCTGCCGTCTCAAGAGGCCCGACGCACGCCCCAGTGCCCCAACCTGGGCCACGGCGCCCGCGAGCAGCCGTCCAGCGCTGTCCGGAGCTCGAGTACGACGCGGCTCTGCGCTGCGCCCGTGCCGCTGGTCACCGTGGCCCACACCGCATGCGTCCACTTCGATCGGCTGTTCGGAAGCCTCGGTGGTAACCCTCTGGCCAGCTCGTATCACCCGGCCGGCACGGGGCTCGTTTGGCTGGGCATCCTCGCATCGACGGCGACGTCTTCAGTAACGACGCTGAGCGTCGCGCGCGTGCCGCCAGCGGTTCGTTGCCGCCTCGGGACTCAGCCGGGACAGCACGTGTAGTGCTGCGAAGTGAGTCAGTCCTTGGCCGCCGCTTTCGCGGCGGTCTCCAGCCGGTCGGCGCGCTCGCGAGCCGTGTCGGCGTCGGCCATCCGTTCGCGCTCCTGCGAGCTCGGTTCCCATCGTTCTCCGGGCTCGTCGCAGGGGTGGTGGTATCCCCATGCGCGTGGCGTTCCACCGTCGAGGTAGTCGGCGAAGTTTCGCAGCGCAGACGCCTCGACCAGCTCCCAGGCGGCGGCCAGGGCGTGGCGAGCCTCACGGTCGTACCGGCCGCCGGCGTATTCGGGCGCGTGCCTCAAAGGCCCTTCCCAGCCGTCGGCCCGGGCGAGAGCGCGGGCGGCGATCCGGGCGGCTTCCGTCGGCACGTTCTCTGGGCGCATCACTCGTCACCGCCCAGGATCGCGGCGATCCGACGGTGGGCGCGGCGCTGCGCTTCGAGGTTTGCGGCCATCTCGTCCAGGGGTTCGCCGGGCAGTTCGTCCCACTCGTCGCAGCGCTCGCCGGTATCGCCGTCGCCTGCTTCGGGAGCCCACCTTGTTCCGCAGACGGGGCACGTATGCCCGTCGGGGTCGGACTCGACGTCGACCCCGCAGGCTCCGCACTCGATGCGGAACGTCAGCGTGGGCACGTCGGCGAGCTTGATGTGGGTGCTCATCACACGGCCTCTGCTGGGGTTGGCGGCTGGGCACGGCGCACCTCGATGACCAGGTCCGCGTCATCACCGAATACCGCGACGGCGCGGTAGACGTGGTCCCAGATGCTCTGCGCGTGTTCCGAGGCGCTCGGGACGTCGGAGGCCACGACCTCACCGCTGCGGGAGAACGCGTGTCGGCCTGGACGGCTTCCTGGCCGGGGGTGTGCGTACAGCCACCGGGTTCGGACCATGACCCGGACGGGCTCGATGCGGTCGCGGACGATCCGTTCGTCAGCGGGCGGGCGGTAGTTGGCAGGATCCGTGCTCACTGCTGGTCTCCTTCGGAGTTGGTCTCGTTCGGTGTCGGTCGCGAGGGGCCCGACGTTCGTCGCGGTGAAGGGACGGCGGCCCGCCCGGGTGACGAGGCGGGCCGCCGTGTAAGGCCCGACGGTCGGGCCAGGACCGGACGACGTCGGATCAGAACTCGCCGTCGTCCACCGGGGTAGTCGGCGTCGAGGCCTTCGCGGCCCGCGTACCGCTACCGGTCTTGCCGCTCTTGGCGGTGCGCGTAATCTCGGCCTGGGCGTACCGCAGGGAGGCGCCGATCTCGTGGATCTCGATCTCCACGACGGTGCGCTCCAGGCCGTCCTTTTCGTAGGAGCGCTGAGTCAGCGCACCCTGTACGATCACGCGGTCGCCCTTGCGCAGCGAGCCGACGGCGTTCTCGGCCGCGTCTCGCCACAGGCTGCCGCGCAGGAACAGCGTCGTCCCGTCCTTCCACTCCCCTGCCTCACGGTCGAACGTGCGCGGCGTGGAGGCGACGTTGAGGTTTGCCACGGGCGTGCCCGAGGAGGTGTACCTCAGGTCCGGGTCACCGGTGAGGTTCCCGATCACGGTGATGACAGTCTCGCCAGCCATGCGACAGTCCCTTCGACTCGTCCCGCTCAGATGCGGGCCCTCCCGACAAAGCGCCGTCCGGCGCCTCTGCAAGGACTGATGTGCGGCATGGCGGGCTGCCAGGCGGCTGACGGCGAGTTTGGTTCGCCTCATGCGACGATCGCGAGGTGCCGCGGCTGCTGTCCGACGATGTTCCATCCGCTCTCGGCTGCGGCACGCGCCCGCAGCTCGGCCTCGTGTGGGATCGGTGTCCGGTCGCCGATGACGACGACGGCGATTCCGCTTGCCGTCTGCGCCACGGCGACGGCACCGTCTGTCGTGTACAGGCACGGTGGCGGGCCGCCGACCTCGTCGAACACGTCAAGAAGTTCGTCGGGATGGATGATTGTTCCGATCGGCAGGCGGTGGACCCGCAGTGGTGCGCTGCCCGACGGCGTGTCCTGTTCGCTGTCCGTGTCCGGCTCGGTTCGCCCGCCGCGTCCCACGGGCAGCTCGAGAACCTGCCCGACCGTCTCTTCGTCGGACGGCCACTCCAGCAGTGGTCCCGGCAGGTCGAGTGAGGCCGGTTCCTCGACGTCGAGCACCGATACTCCGCGGATTGTCACGTCCCGCTGAGCGACCTTCTCGACGACCGTGTCTGGGTCCGCCCCATCGGTGTCGGTCACGACTGCCCGGACCCGGACCTGTCCGCGGACCAGCACAACTGCCCCCACTACTGGTGTCTCGCCGAGCCGGCGTACGTCGTCGTCCCACATCACCCCGCTGACCGTGCCGTCGGCGCATTCCAGGGTCAGGTTCACCATCTGTCCCTTGGAGTAGCCACGCTGAGCCCACCCGGTCAGGACGCCGACGAAGGTGTATCGCCCTGGGTCGGTGGCCTCCGTGACGGCACGCGTGATGGCCTCGCCTGGCCGCAGCACCTGCCTTGCGGCCGTACCGATCTGATCAGCCAGTGCGGTCAGCGGGCTCTGTCCGGTCGTGAGCCCGAGCCGGGCTCGTTCGCGAGCTGATCGTTCGAGTGGCCCCCATTCGACGTCGGGTGCAGGCAGTTCCGGCCAGTCCCGAACGGCCCGGGTGATCATCCAGTGCCCGAGCCGTGGCCCGAAGGCGTCGAATGCGCCGGCCTCGGTCAGCGCCTCGATGAGGTTGATCCGTAGCCGGGCGCCGTCGACCATCACACGCGTGACGACGTCAGCCATCGAGGCGAAACGGCCACCGCGCTCGCGTTCGTCGACGATCGCGGCCGCGTCAGCTCCCACACCCTTGACCTCCCCGAGGCCGAGCAGCACTGCACCGGCCTCAGGCCGGGTCGTCAGGCTTGAGCGGTTGATGTCCGGGGCGTGCACAGTGATGCCTTCGCATTGCATGTCGGTCAGGATCGCCTGGCGCTTGTCCTCCCCGTCGGTCGTGGCCAGGACCGCGGCGGCGAACTCGACCGGCCACGACGCCTTCAGGTAGGCGGTCTGGTAGGTCAACAGGCCGTAGGTCGCGGCGTGGGACTTGTTGAACAGGTACGACGCCGAGGCCTCGAACAGTTCCCACAACCGCTCCAGGGTCGCCTGGCTGAACCGCACCCCGCTCGTGCCGCGACTGGCCAGGCCTCCGTCGAACATCTCCGCACGCACTCGGGACATCTTGTCGGCGTCCTTCTTGGAGAACGCCTTGCGCAGCAGGTTCCGCGTCGGTGCGTCCAGCCCTCCCACCACCGCTCCCAGCAGCATCACCTGCTCCTGGTACACCGGCAGCCCGTACGTCTCGCCCAGCACGGACGCGATCGCAGCTGCCTCGTCCGGGTTGCGAGTGAGGTAGTCGTAGGAGACAGGCTCACGGCCGTTCTTACGGCCGGCGTACCTCTCGTGCGCCCCCACGCCCATCGGTCCCGGCCGGTACAGTGCCACCAGCGCGGTCAGATCCGCCAGGCTCGACGGTGCCACGGCCTGCGCCAGGTGTGTGATCCCCGTCGACTCCAGCTGGAACACCGCGGCCGTGCGACCAGCGGTGATCAGGTCCCATGCGGCGCGGTCGCGCGCCGATCCGTCCCCGGGCATCAGCCCGTCGGGATCGACCATCTCACCGGTGTTCTCCTTGACGAACCTCACGGTCTGAGCGATGACATCCAGGGTGCGCAAGCCGAGCACGTCCAGTTTGAGTAGCCCGTACTCCTCGACGTCCGTGCCGTCCCAGCAGGTGACGCGCAGTGCGTCTGGGCCTGCTTGCTTGGAGCGGTCTCGGCGCAGGGGAACGACGTCGTCCAGCGGCTCGTCGGCGATCACCGTGCCGCACGCGTGGATGCCCTCGAGTTTCGTCACGTTCTCGAAGTCCCGCGCCAGCCCGACGAGCCGCGCCCCGTCGCGACCGGCCGCTGACACGGCGTCGCGGAACGCCTTTCCTGCCGCGACGGCCGGATCGTCGAGCACAGCGAACGTCGCTGCGCCTCCGTCCACGACGGGAACCAGCGGCGTGAGGCGGTTGCCCAGCGGTGTCAGGCCAAGCACGCGGGCGGCGTCCTTGAGCGCTGCTCTCGTAGCTGCTATCCCGTAGGTACCCAGCCGGGCAACACGGTCGCGGCCATACCGTGCCTGCAGGTAGGCCAGCACCTCCTCACGGCGCTTCTGCTCGAAGTCGGTGTCGATGTCCGGCATACCCGCCCGGGCCGGGTCCAGAAACCGTTCGAACAGCAGCCCATGTGCGATCGGATCGAGGTTCACGATTCCCAGGCAGTAGGAGATCACCGAGCCCGCCGCGCTCCCCCGCCCCGGGCCGACCCGGATCGGGCGTTTGCCGCCGGGTTGACCGTCGGGCTGCTCGGCGGTGGGCAGGCCGCGATCCGAGCGCGCCCAGGAGATCACGTCCCAGGTGATGAGGAAGTAGTCCGACAACCCCATAGCGTCGATCACCGCGAACTCCGTCTTCAACCGCGCGTTCACCACCGGCGGCAGTCGGCCGGGACGAGCGGGGTCTTCGCCGTAGCGCTTGAACGCGCCCTGGCGCGCCAGGTCGCGCAGCATCGTGGACGACGACGTCGCGGTCGCCTCGCCCTGGTCCCTGACCTCCGGGTGAGGGAATCGCGGCAGCCGGAGTCCGGGGTCGGGCAGAACGTCATCGGCCACGAGCTCGGCGACGCGCACGGTGTTGTCGCACGCCTCCTGCCACCAGGCATCCTCATGCAGGGCACGCATCTCGGCCTCGCTGCGCAGATGGTGGCCCTCGCCATGAAAGCGGAACCGCTGCCCGTCGGACACCTTCGCGCGCGTACCGACGGCAAGCCACGCGTCATGGGCCGTGGCCTGCGCTGGGTGAAGGTAGTGAGCGTCGTTCGTCGCGACCAGCGGCAGACCGTACTCGCCGGCCAGGGCCCGCAACCCGGGAAGAACCGTGGCCTGCTCAGGAATGCCGTGGTCCATGACCTCGACGAAGACACGGTCGTAACCGACTGCCTCGCACAGTCGCTCAACCGCTGCACGGGCGCCAGCATCGTCGCCGCGAGCCAGTGCCGCGGCGACAGGGCCGCCCAGACAGCCGGTCAGCACGATCAGCCCGTCGGCATGTTGAGCCAGCAGGTCATGGTCGATGCGTGGCTTGTACCAGTACGACTCGTGCGCCGCGTTCGACAGCGCCACCAGGTTCCGCCAGCCCGTACGGTCGGCAGCCAGCACGGTCAGATGATCATGGCGTCGCATCTTCGTCACGCCGCTCTGCACAACTTCGACGGCGTCGTGCCCGTCCCGCGGGCCGATCGCGAGGTAGAACTCCTGGCCTGGAATCGCCTTGATCCCCGCCGTGTGGGCGTGTCGGCCGAGCTTCCAGATCCCGGCGAGCGTGCCGTGGTCGGTCAGAGCGAGCGCCAGATTGCCGTCCGCCGCGGCCCCTTCGACAAGGTCCGGCACCCGGGCGAGTGAATCGATCGGCGAGAACTCCGAGTGCACGTGCAGATGCGCGAAACCGCGCGCAGCCGATGCCGGCGTCATGCGGGCGCGGATGTGCGGCACGTGACACTTCGCCCTCGATCGCGGATTCTCTCGTCCTGCCCTGCCGCGGCGCGCAGAGGCTGGGTGGTGCGCAATGTCAGTGGGGCCGGTCATCATCGGAGGCGTGGATCTCGAACATGAGCGACGGCTGGCCGCTTTTCAGGTGGAGCGGCCGATGATGATTATCGCGCTAGAGAGGACCAGCGGCGAGGTCATCTACTTTCCGACCGCCGAAGCCCCGGATACCGAGGCCGGAAAGAAGCGGTACCGCAGCTACGTGCAAGAGCACCTCAGGTGCGTCGTGCCGAGCTGCCCGTCCAAGCTGACTGCTGTGTTCCGGACCACGGGTGTCAGCCATTTCCGGCATTTGGAGCCGGTCGAGCACGACCCGGAGTCGCTGCTGCACCACATGGGCAAGCGGGTGATCGCACACTGGGCGGCATCCCGAGCGGGGTGGACGGCTCAGGTCGAGAGGGCCTCGCCGGACGGAACATGCCGCCCGGATGTCACGCTCACCGCCCCCGGTGGCGAGCTGGCGATCGCCGAAGTCCAGTACTCAAGGCTGGCGCCGGAGAAGTTCGAGGAGCGCAACAATCGCCATCTGGCCAACGCGTTTTCCGGGCGGGTGTGGCTGCTGGGGAATCTCAAGCGCTACTACTCTCCCCGCAAGGATGGGCGGCTGCGCGTGCGCGGACTGGGCCGCCAGGTCCTGGACAGCGGCGCAGTGCTCTTGTGGCTCGACCCGGAGAAGCGAGAGGTGGTGACTGCCTACGACATCGGCGACCGGTATGGCCCCAGCCATCCGGCCGGAGAATACGCCGAGGCTTGTGAGATCACTTCGCTCGACGAGTGCGAACCCGACCCTGTTCACGGCGTGCTGACTCCCCAGCTCAAGGCAATCCTTCAGGCAGATGTACGACGCGCGGCGGTGCAGGCTCGTCGCCTGGCACAGATCGAGGCCGCACGCCGTACGGATGCGGAGCGCGAGGCAGCAGCCAGGGCCGAGCTCGCTCGCCGTCAGGAGGAATGGGAGCGCAGCGCTGACCGCAAATGGATCTTGCACCAGCACAGTGACCGGCTGCCCGACGTGATCACGACGGCAAGTCGCCAGGACCAGGCGCTGGCCGACAAACTCGAGGTACTGCCCGTGCGCTGGAAGGCGCGCGTCTACCGAAGAATCGCTGCATCGCCCCGCCAGATGGACTGGACGAGCATCTGCCGAATCCTGACCGAGCTTCGACGAGGAGTGAGAATGAAGGGACCCGACTGGCGTCCCCTGAGCCGGTTCGTTGAGGAACTCGCTGCTCGGGGCCTGATCGCCTACGACTCGCGGATCCCGACGCTTGCCGGACCGGCGGGGATGACGCTGGTCCGAGCTCCAGCAGAACCGAGACTGAGACGGATCGAGCCACACGAACCGCAACGCGCAGTCAGGCACCCGATCGTGATCCAGACCGTGACGGCCCCAATGCCGGTCCCTTCACCCCCTCCCCCTCCGCCTCCGACCGAGGCCGACTTCCGCGCGGCCGCCAGCCGAGCACGATCCCAGGCGCCGGAGCAGCGGAAGGGGTTCGTCGAGCGCTTGCGCAGCTGGTGGCGCCGATAGGTCCCGACTGCCCCACTGTGCCAGGACATGGCCGGTGCCGGTTGCGGGGGCCTCCTGGCCGAGCGCGCATAGTGCCTGGATCACGAGGTTTCGTGGTACCGGCACCGGCGAGCGGATTAGGCTATGGGGTCGCCGTGGGCTCCCTGGTGGGGCCCCATTTTTCAAGCCGCAGCTCGCGCAGTGCGTGAGGGCGGCCCGGAGCCTGGGCAAGGAAGGGACATCTCGTGGGACGTCGCGATGACTCGCCGGAACGGGTCTGGCATCAGCTCGGTGAACAACAGGGTCGGATACAGACGATCGACATTGAGGACTCGCCTGTTTTCGCACCGGGGACGATCGAACTCGGGCAGTTCACACTGCTGGTGGGACTCCACGGATCGGGTAAGACGTACTTGCTCAACATGCTGCATGAGGTACTGCCATCGACACAGGTTCACTCGAACCTGCCGCCTGCCGTGCGGAATCACCCCAGCATGTTGCGGGGCAGGTATCAGCTGGCGATCGAGCAAGGTGGGGAAGCAGCCATACTGGCAGTGGCATCCCCGCCCGATCCTGAGGACGCCGCTCTCGAAGTGTTCCCCGAGGAGGAACTCCCGGCTTCCAGGATGCTCTCACCGTTCACGGTGCAGAACGACCTGGCATACGTGGTGGACAACTCCGGTCTCATTCACGACGTGACGGCGGGGCACCGATTCGAATCGAAGCATCTAAAAGTCCTGAGACGTATCACCGGGCGCAATTACGACTGGCTGGAGTACAGCTGGTACGAAGAAGTAGAGCCCCTGCCGTACCTTCGGGGTGAGCGCGATGGGGTGCCCTTCGATTCGTCGACGATGAGTCACGCCGAGCACTGGGTCACCCATGTGCTCTGGCATCTTGAGTTCGCGCGCGCCGGCGATCTCGTCCTCATTGACGAGCCAGAAACGTTCCTGGCAGCCCCGGGACATCGCGCCTTCATCGATGAGATCGCGCGCCGTACCCTGGACAAGAAATGCCAGGCCATCGTCGTCACACACGCCGAAGCGATGATCGGCCGCGTTCCTCCCAAGTGCGTCAGACAGGTCACCCGCGGACCCGACGGTGCCCGCGTCAGCCAGGTAGGCAGCACCGACGCGGTGCTCCAGGCCCTCTCGCTGGCCCCCAGGTCAGTCACGGGCGTCGCCTTCGTCGAGGACGTCCTCGCCGCCAGGATGGCCCGCCGGATCCTGGAACGCCATGGCGGCCACCGCGCAGGCGAGCTCGACATCATCGCCAGCGGCGGCAATGACGTGGTCGCCAAAGCGGTCGACATCGTGGGTAGGTCCCAGCGGCTGGTCGCCCTTGGGATTCTCGACGGCGACCAACGCAGCGATTCGACTGACGGTGGCTTCCTGTTCCTGCCAGGAGCCATGCCGGAAGAGGAGCTACTCAAGGCGCTGACGGTGCACGCCGCGCGCGCGTCGCGTGAACTCGGGGTGCCCGAGGCGGACCTGCACCTGGCGCTGGACCGCGCCCGTTTTGTCAACCACCAGCGGGTCTTCAGCTCCATCGGTATGAGCCTGGGCCGCCACGAGAGCGGCGAGATTGCCGATCTCGCCATCGACCTGTGGCTGGAGGACCCAGGTATCGACGGTCAAGCCCGTCAGCTGGCGCAAGATGCCCTCCAGGCGCTGCGCAGACCTGTGATCGAACCTGCCGGCACGGAGGGCCGATGAGCCCTCACGGATTCTGCGTGCCGAGATCTAGTCCGAGCTGCAGGGGTTTGGTCAGGCGTGAGGTGATCAGTGGGAGGTAGTCGCTCTCGCGTTCGATGGCGATGCAGCGCATGCCTTCGATGACGCAGGCCTCGGCGGTCGCGCCGGAGCCGGCGAACGGGTCGAGGACGACGGCGCCGGGCGCTGCGACCAGGCGGACGAGCCAGCGCATCAAGCCCAACGGCTTGACCGTGGGATGTGTGATGCCGTCGACCTGCGGCCGTTCTGCGGCAGGCGCCTTGGCCTCGTACCGGAACGTAGGAAAGTACCTGGACACACCGCCGGAGTCCGCGCCCCGTGCTGGCGTACACGCTTCCTGGCCCTTGAAGGTGCCGTAGGTGTCGCGGAATTTGTCGCCGTTGCGTCGGGTGGGGTTGGCGCCGCTGGTGCGCGTGCCGGATTGGCGGTCGAGGTGGGCGGCTTGGGTTTCGTCGAGGATGACGTTGGTCGGCCACCGGCCCGTGGGTCCCCCGCCGCGGGGTCCGGGTGTCGCTGCGAGGTCGACTGCTCCCTGCTCGGGGTATCGGGTGGTCGCAGAGGTCTCGTGTGCCGGGCGGGCGCCCTGGGAGTCGGCGCCGTCGCCGACGCGGCAGGCGTCGATGTTCAACGCCCCTGTACCGTGCTGCACGACGTTGGCAGCGACTGTCCCGGCAAGGGGCCGGCGTGCGAGGACGATCGGCTCGAACGCGGGCTTCAAGCCGGTGCCCCAGCCCTGCCACCGCTGGGCGGCGCTCGAACCGGGGGTTCCGTCGCGCGGTCCGGTGGGCCCGCCCGAGCCGCCGGGAGCATCTGCGGTGTTGTTGCGCCCTTGGTTGATCGCCTTGGCCACGTCGAGCGACTTCGGGAACCCGCTCGCGAAAATCCATGCGATCGAGTCGCGCAGCTCGAAACCTGCGTCTTCGATGCCGTTGGCGAGCCGGTGCCACGTTCGTGAGCCTCCAAACGCCAACAGGTGCCCGCCCGGCCGTAGGATCCGCAGGCATTCGGTGGCCCACGCCTGACACCACCGCTGAAAGTTGTGCATCGCCGCCGACGAGAGGTCGTAGCGGCCTGCCTCCATCGCGCCGTCGCGCGCCGTCGTCTTCGTGTGATCGCCGATCGCGCCGGGGCGGCGGTTGTGCCTGCCGGGTGTCCCGTTCTTGCGGTGCGAGCCGTACTCCCCCGGTTGGTCCCATGCCTTGCCCATGAATCCGATCCCGTACGGCGGATCGGTGACGACCGAATCGACAGACCGATCGGGCAGCTCGGCAAGTACCTTGAGGCAGTCCCCGTGGTAGACGGTCACCGCCGCATCGACGTAACTGGGGCGCCTCATGCCCCGAGGTCCAGCATGAGGAGCCGGGCAGCAAGACGGCCGCGGGCACTATGCGCGACGACGATGTCGCCTTCCTCGACTGTCACTGGCGGCCTGGCTAGGTACGGCCCTGCCCGTCGGGCTGCGCGGGCCTGCGCGGCGTCGGTGAAGGTGAGCGTCGGGGTGTTCCCGTTCCGTGCTTTGCTGATGTTCACGTCCCGGATGAAGTGCGGCCCAGTGATCGCGCCCCGGCCAGGTGCGCATGTTGCCCCTCGACAACGGATCACGAAGGGGATGCCGATCATGCAGGTCACGACACGGCGCAAGCGGTCGCTGCTGGAGCCTGGGGAGTCGCTCTTGTTGCCGAGGTCAGCGCTCGACGTCGCGCTGCGGAGCACGGACTTCGTCAAGGCGACGGGACTGAGCCCGGAGGGGGTGCTTTGCACGCCGCATGTCGCCGCCCCGCTGCCCCGCTACGACGCCGAGGGCTATTTCCCGGCGCGTGACGCGGTCGTTCCTGCGGCGTTGTGGCATCCGCTGTTCTGGCTCCCGCCCGAGGTCGCCGGTCGCTACGTGCTGGAGCTGGACGACGGCGCCACGATGGTCGAGCCCGACGAGATCTGGGCGCTGCGCCTGGTGCTGCAGCTGTCGGTTTCCGGGCTGTACGACGTCGCCTCGGGTACCTGGACCGATGTCCTAGCCGGGCATGGGCTCGATACCGCCGACGATCGCAGTCTGGCTCGTCTACGTCAGTGGCAGTCCGGCCGGAACGACGACGTGCTCGATGGGATCGACCTGACCGGCGCCTTCGACGTTCCCGGTCAGGATCCGCACTGGGCATTGCAGTCCGCGCTGGCGATCATGGACGACGTCGTTCCGGCCGCGACGGCGTTGCTGGCTGATCACCTGATCACAGTCCTGGATCTGGACACCGATCTGACGGCGCAGAGCGTGACCACGGCGCTGCTGCTGGGCGACGCGCTGCTGGCTCAGGACAGCCCGCTGGGGCACGAGTACTGGTCCCGCCAGATGCGCACACTCGACGCGACAGACCCAAGCTCGAGTACAGCGGTACGGCACGTGGCCGAGACGGTGCGTGAAGACTTGTACCGGGTGCGCGAGGCGCTGTGGCCCCACCTGGCGGCCCTCGAGGCGTTCGGGCGGGAACCGGAACCGCCGCCGTCGGCCTGACCCGCACCAACGCCCGCGTCCCTCTTGGTGCGGCCTCACCAAGAGGGACGGCCGCCGCTCAGGGGCACGAGTCAGGCGTCCGGATCCCGGCCCTTGGTGAGGCCTGCACCACAGATGTGCGGCTCCCTACGCCGCAGCAGTAGCGCCGTCCTCGCCCCCATGCGTCGTCCGGGCGCGTGCCCGTACCGCGGCGCTGGCACGCTCACGCAGCACCTCACCCCACGCGTCGGCGACCGCCTCCGACAGCGCCGGCCAGTCGTATCCGGCGCCCGGGCCCTCGCCCGCACGGTCCGCAGCATCGAACCCGCGAAAGTCCTCGATGTCCACGCCGCACAGGTCCGCGGCCGCGGCCCCGTCGGCCTCCTGGCCGTCCTCGTCCAGCGCGAACCGCTGCCGCTGCACCGCTGCCTGCTCAAGGCCCGCCCAGTGCCGCTCAAACTCGCCGTCGGCAAGGTCAGCCAGGACCTCACGCACGCCCGCACGCGCTGCCTCACGCGAGAGCACATACTCCTCGCGAATGTTCACCGGCGCCGCACGCTCGACCAGCTCTTCGACCTCATCGACGTCGGGCCGCAGCACATCCCCAAGCCGGATCGGCGGCTCCGAACGTGACGACGTCGCGAACTGCCCACCGGCCGCATCGGGAGAACCCGCCGGCCGGCGCACCTGATCCACAGATCCCATACCCCGGTGGAGTGCGGCACCACCGCCACCTTCACTCGCCGATTGTCAACGAGAAATTTATTCAGCACCTAAGAACTCCCAGTGCCATGCTTCCGGCTTGGACCCCCCAGCCTGCGCCCAGGGCGGGTGCACCCACCCGAACCCGCCCGCATGCTGCCGCATCCATTGGTGCTGCGGCGACCCGAACCGATTGACGCCCCCACCCAGGTCCAGCGCCGTGCCCCAACCGTGGTTCGACGTGCCCGGCGCCGCAGCCAGGTACCCCTTCGCCGCCCTGACCGCCACCTGCTGCTCGAACGACCGGTACGAGTCCGTGACCACCAGATCGCTCCCGAACGCCGCCCGGAACGCCTCGTTGAGTTCCTCCGCGGCGCTCGCGGCGTCGCAGCGGGCGTACTGGCCAGGCGCGAAGGACAGCTCGCACAGTTCGCCGAGCGGGATGCGGCCGTTCTCGTGCCCACCCCAGCTGCCGGCAGCTTCTTGGGCCCTCGGATCGTCGGCAGACTCCTGGTCCCCGCAGGACGCCTCACCGGCCTCCAGCGCGACGCCCCACCGTTCGGGCTCGGCCTCGACGACGGCGTCAGGGCCGAGTATCGCTGCCACGATCTGTACGGCATGTTCGTAGTGCTCGTGGTAGTTGCGTCCGTCTTCGAAGACGGAGCGCTGCACCGATTGCGCCACGAGCCAGGGTTCGACGTCGTACCGTGCCCCGTCTTCGTCGTTCAGGAGTTGGGAGGTGCCGTACAGGCGCAGGCGCGGGCTGGTCAGTGCGTCCAGGAACAGGCCTGTCGCGGTGCGTGGGTCCATCCGTTCGGCCAGGGTTCCCCACGATGTGCGCTGTTGGAACACGCCACGTGAGTCCGGTCCGGCCTGGTCACCGTGGTCCAGCGCTCGCAGTCCGGACTCGGTCAGTCCGGTCATGATCGCGATGACGGCGTCCTGCGCAGGCAGGCCGCGCTCAGTGACGACGTCGAGCACGGTCTCGGCGACGTCGCCCTGTTCGGTGCTCAGCCCTGGAGCGGTCTCCACGGTGTCGAAGCACGCTTGCGCCACGAGGTGGCCGCCGGTCTCCGCGTCTGGATTGAGCAGCACCGTCGCGGCCTGCACGGCGAGCGCGACGGTCACGACGGGCACGGCCACCGCCGCAACCAGGAATGCCGCCCCGACCGCAGCAACCGCTCTGGTGGCGCGCCGCCCTGCCGGTGACCGGACTGCCGCGCCCGTGAGCGCGCCCGCGATCCGCCCGGCCAGCGGCGAGCCAGCGGCGGTCCCGATCGCGGTCGCGGCTTTCTCGGCGCCGTGGGCCATGAGCCGCTGCGTGGCGCCGGGCGGTGCCGGCTCCTCAGCCATCGTCCGGTCGGGGCTCGGTGTGTTCGACCAGCCGCTCCAGGAGGTCGGCCTGGGCGATCTGATTGAGGCCGGCGACGGTTCCCGGGTCCTCGAAGGCGACCGCGGGCAGGTCGTCGAGCCGGTAGGTCTCGCAGATCTGGCGGACGGTCCATCGCCGGCCGGGTCCAAGCGACATCCGCAGCCGGGCAACGCGTGCGCGGTCGGCGGGGTCGGGCAGGTGGTGCGCGTAGTAGGTCATTTGCGTCGCGCGGATCACGGTGCGCGCGACCAGGGGCGCCAGGTCGCGCGGCCGTTCGGATTCCAGGGCCCGGGTGAACGCCTCATGGCGGGCGCGCCACTGCTCGCGCTCTCGTCGGGCATTCGCGGCGCCGATGAGTCGCGGCCCGACCGGCTCCGGGTTCTCCTGCTCCCATGCCGTGGTTCGTTCCTGAGCCCACTGGGGCCATCGGGCCGCATACGCGATGCGGACCCGGGCAATGACAGCGTCCGGAACAGGCACGGTGGCCCAGAAGCGCACGTGCTGTTCGAACGAGCGCGGGATGGGCGGGTACTCGAATGTTGCGTCCGCGTTGTACTCCGCGTCGGTGACCGGTTCCAGGTCGACGTCGGCATCGAGCCGGGTCACCGACGCGTACCGCCCCCCTGTGCTGTTCGGGGCGCCGGCAGGGTGCCGCACCGGTTCGAGCGGGCCGGCCGCGGCGCTCATGTCTCACCTCCGGTGGTCCGTCGGGGGTCGGTGTTCACCCCGCGCACGGTCCGCGCCCCCGGGGGCCTCGCAGCACGCACACCCGGCCGCTCGCCGGCGCCTTGGGCGGCTGCGGTGGTCGCTCGGCGCGCCGCGCGTACCCAGACGTCGGGTCCAGGCTGGCGCCTACCGGTCTCGTTCATGGCCTGCGTATCGCGGCGCCGCTCGGCCGCGGCGCGTTGTTCTGCCAGCGCCTTGGCCGATCGCGCGGCCTCGTGCTGCTGGACTGCCTGCCGCTGCGCGATGGCCGTGCGTCGCAGGTGGCGCCCGCCCCAGACCGCGGCGACCACCGGTGCGGCCAGGCCGCCGGTGGCGATCACAAGGCTGCCCGCGCCGGCCGCCCTGGCGACTCCCGGGGCGCGTGCGACCAGCGTCCGTGCCACGCCGTTCTTCCCGAGCTCGGACCCCAGCCGTGCCCGGCGCGAGCGCAGCCCTTCGGCGTACCGGCCGAGCACAGTGTCCTTCGCGCCACGCACCTCGGCCGCCTGCTTGCGCTCGGCCCTTGCGCTCCTGCGGGCAGTGATCCGCTCCACGCGTGCCCTTGCCCATGCCTGTCGCATCCCGCGGGCTGGAGTCTTGCTGGTCGAGCCCGGCTCGAGCGTCGGGCTGGTCGAGCTGGGCTCGAGCGTCGGGCTGGTCGCGGTCCTCGAGGGCTTCGGGGTCTGCCAGGTGCGGGCACCGGGTCGGTCCTCGGGCCGGGTGACAGGCCGGGTTTCGGGCGCAGAGCGCGCCGTGGCTGCTACGGCGCCTCCGGCGGCGACGCCGGCTCCTGCGCCGAGGATCGCTCCGGAGCGACGTCGTGCCCCGCTTTGCAGGCCGAGGCGCGCTGCGGTGCCGCGCATCACCGATCGCGTCACTCGGGTGCGTGCTCTGCGCGCCAGCGCCGCTCCGCGGCGCTGCCACCGGTCCATGACCTGCGCGCCGAGCGCTCCGCCCAGCGCACCGCTGGCCGCAGACCGGGCCCACAACTGCCCGCCTTGCAGGGTCAGGGGGCTTGGCAGGCGCAGCACCTTGGTGAACACCAGGTGGACGACCACGAGTCCGACGGCCGGCGCGAAGCCGGTCCAGATCATCGAGACCATCGATCCGCCCCCGAACAAGCCGCGTCCAGCCGTGACCATCAGAGAGGTCACGAGCGTGACGAACCCGAGGATGAGCTGCAGTCCGAGGACGAACAGCGCCAGGCTCAGCAGCACCATCAGGTAGCGGCCGGCGACGTTGCGCCGCCCGGGCAGCAACCCGACCAGCGGTGCGAACATCGCGGCGATGATCATGACGACCATCGAGACCTTGGCCACGATCACCGCGACAGCCAGCAGGCCGAACACGATCAGCACGATCAAGCTCGCCAGCAGGAACGCCCACACCATCGCCAGCGAGGACGTCACCCCACCGCCGGTGTGCCCGTGCAAGGTCAGCAGGTAGTTGCGGACTCTCGGATCGTTCGCGTCGGCATTGATGGCTTCGGCGTCCGGCCACTCGAAGGACGTGCGACTGTCAGCGAAACGCTGACCACCGGTATCCACGAACCACGCGGCGTCCTGCCACCACTGCTCGCAGTCGCGGATCGTGCCCGACGGCGTCCTGCCGCCCCCGGCACGCTCCCACCCTTCGGCGAGCCTCCATCCGCTGCTCGTCTGCCGGCACTGCGCCCAAGCGATCAGTGTGCGGTCTTCCTGCTCGTTCATGGCCGTGTGCCAGGCCAGGGACTGCTCGTTCGCTCCGCGTGCGCCGGTGATGGCCACCTGCTCGGCGGGCGGTACGCCGGCGCGCTGCTCCAGCAGCCGGCAGTAAACCTGGTCGCCGTAAGGGTTCTCGGCTCCGAACTGGGAGGTGGCCCACACCTCCAAGCCGGTCGCTTCCCACATGCCCGACATCACCAGCGGGACCGAGCCGGCCATCTGATCGGTGAGCGACCCGGAGCGGTAGGTGTCCTTCAAGGCCGCGACGTAGCTGGCGCAGGACATCGCCCCCGTGGCCTGCTCGTGGCTGTACCCGGCGCCGGTGTCGGCCACGCTCAGCGCGGCAGCAGGAGCAGACGCAACGGCGCCGACCAGGTCATTGGTGGTGGTCACGATCCAGCCCGGGGAGAACGTCCCGGGCTCGAACTGACCGCCGGTGGTCGTAGAGCGCTGAGCACCGGCGACCATCACCGCCAGCAGCCCGATCGCGACCGTGGTCCGCGCCAGCGTTGCGGCCGCCTGGCGTCCGCTACCGGTACGACGCGCCCGCCACAACAGGCCGACCAGGCTCACCACCACCAGGACGAGCAACAGGCCCGAGGACGCCAGCGCGCGACCGATTCCCGCGGCAAGGCGGTCGACTTCCTGGCCGGCGGAGTCCAGGATGTCGAACTCGATCGCAGCCGACGTCACGCCGGTTGCACCCGACCACATCGAATTGCCCAGCGACAGCAGCACCGGATAAGTCGCGTTGCGCTGGACCCGCTCGGTCAACTCGAAGGTACCGAGGCGGCCGTGCAGCTCGTTGGTCTGATCACTCCACCGGTTGACCGGCAACAGCGCGGGATCCCCCGCCTCACCGGGTGCCTGCGCGGCAGCCGACATCGCCTGCTCGACCGCGCGGGGCTCGGTGGTCGCCGCGGCAGCAGGGCCGGCGAACACCAGCAGAAGCACGATCACGAGCCGCCCGATCCGGGCAGCGACACGGCCTCCCGCCCGCGTGGTACCGCCGCCCGGGCGGGTCATCGCTGTCCCCTGCCGGTCCGGCGGGCCGGGACGGGCTCGAGGTTCGGTGTGCAGGCCGTGCGAAGAAGCGAGAGCTCCCACTGATCCGGATCGATCCGGCGCCCGCAGAGGAAGAACTTCCCCGCGTCGGACCTGCCCCGGTCCAGCAACGCCTGGTAGGTCCGGTGGCGCAGCCCGGTGCGAACCCGCATCTCCACCAGCACCAGGGCGGCCACGACAACCAGCGGCAGCATCAGCACGGCGAACTCCCCCAGCACCGGCAACAGGACCAGCATCGCCACGAGGCCGGGAAGGGCCGCTACCAATGCGACGACTAGAGGCCGCTGGCGTGCTTCCAGGCCGAACACGACCACGCTCCGGTTGGCATCGGCGTCCCGCCCGGTCAGTGACGTGAGGGTGTAGAGGTTGTGCACGGCCGCAAGCCCCCTTTCAGACCGCGTCCAGCAGGTTCACGAACGCGTTCACCAGGGCATCGACGATCCACAGCAGGCGCGGCAGCAGAACGTTGGGGCCGGCCATGATCGCTCCGATGATGAGCGCGACGACCAGCCCGGCGTTCCTGCCACCGCCACCGCGACGGCGCCGCTGCCAGATCCACCCGATGACGCTCACCACCACCAGCGCCACCCCCAGCACGCTCACCAAGTCCGCAACGCGTCCCATCCCGGACGCACTGATGATCGACCCCCACAGCACGCTCCAGCTGCCGTCCAGATCGATCGGTTCCGCTGCCCACACCACGCGCAAGACCGCACGCATGACCATGTCTGCTCCCGGCATGTCGCCACCCCTTTCACGTGCACTCGTCGCTCCTGGCCGGGGACGGCTGGCACGGCTTGCGTACCTGGCGCGTCACCCTCGAACCGGTGAAGTGCGGCGCACACCGCACTTGCGCGGGACGGTGGGCTTCAGGTGGCCTTGGCGGTCGCGGAGCGCACTGCCGACTGGAACAGGACCTCGGCGTACTGCGGCTTGGAACGCAGCAGGTCGCAGACGCGGTCGCGCGCGCCCTCATCGATCTGCCCGAACGGCGCGAACAGCCCTTCGACCGCATCCTCGTCGCCGTCACCGGAGTCCCACTCGGCCACGACAGCCAGGACGCCGCCTGCATCCGCGACCCGCGTCCTGGCGCGGCGCGCCGCCGCAGCGCTCAGCGAGCCGGGCACGACGTCGGGTACCTGCGACACCGAGGCGAGGATGGACCAGGCCCGAGCCCGGAGAATCTTCTTGTCCGTGAGCTCCCCGGACAGGACTGCCGCCGCGGGCGTACCCGGGTCCACCGCGAACCCGCCGTCGTGATCCACGCGGTCGGCGAGGGTCTCGCCGAGCGTGCGGGCGGACTCGTCCCTGGTCTGGGCGTCGAGTGAATAGGTGCGTACCGACGCCAGCTCAACGAAGTTCACTGACGGGCGATGCCGGCGGTCATGCCAATCGGCCCGGATCTGCGCGGCGAGCTCGTCCGCCTCGGCGCCCGACAGGCGGTAGCCGCGCTCGCGCTCGATCTCCTCACGCCGACGCAGGAAGATCCCCATCG
The DNA here is from genome assembly GCF_054782975.1 of Myceligenerans halotolerans. Taxonomy (NCBI): domain Bacteria; kingdom Bacillati; phylum Actinomycetota; class Actinomycetes; order Micrococcales; family Promicromonosporaceae; genus Myceligenerans; species Myceligenerans halotolerans. The sequence continues at coordinate 60,613 of NZ_BAAGRL010000063.1, read as the reverse complement.
CCTTGCGGTCCTCGGCCCGCAACCTGCCCCGCGCGGCGATCCCGACCGTGCCGAACGCGACCTGGCTGACATACGGTCGGGTGAGCACGGTGCCTGGCTTGCGCTGCTTGTTGCGCAGCACATGTTCGATCGTGTCCTGCACCAGGTCGTCCTCGCCGACGAACTTCAGATCGGCACGAAACGCGTGACGCCGTACCGCCGTACGGGCGGCGGCGTACAGCGCCGGCCCCTCCAGCGGAACCTGCGACTCGTCCCGCGGCTCCTCGGCGAACTGTCCCCCGGAGGAGTCCGGAGCTCCCCGCGGCCGACGCGAACGGAGGGATTCGTCGATGCTCATGCACCGGTGTTGTGCGGCGCCTGCAACGGCACCCCCGGCGCCACTCCGCATGGCACACTATTTCATCGGAGAGGCCGGTGTCGCCCGAACGAGTGTCCCGCCGCAGCCAGGCGTGAGGCGGCAGGCCTTCACCGCCGCCGTGGTCACCTGCCAGCGACCACACCCAGGGCATCCGGCGATCGTGGCCGTACTGCCCGGTCGGACACGCAGTAGCGCGAGCGCGCCCGCGTGGCGGTTCAGGAGATCGACCTGTCCCTGGTCGAGCTCGATCCTCCCGGCAGCCCCCCGGACGCGGGAGACCACCTCGGCCCAGCGTTCGGCACCGACCGTGTGCATGACCGCCAGCGCGAGCGCGGCGACCGCGACGATGTCGGGAATGCCCTCTGGGGTGGTGAATCTCTTGCGCGGCACTCCCTGGTGGATGTGCGGGGGCGCGGTCAGGTGTTCGAGGTGTCGACCTCGCCCAGGTTCTCCGCGGCGCGCATGCGGTCCACCATGGCGATGATGAGCTGCAGGCTCTCTTCTGACAGGCCTTCGGCGCGCAAGGCGAACGCTTCGACACCCTTGTCCGCCAGGGCCTTCTCCAGCCGTGCCGTTCGCGCCAGAGGGGTCGCCTCGGCGTCGGCGATGAAGTACTCACGCGCCACGCCGAAGTACTTCGCGAGCCCGTCCAGAACGGCCCAGGATGGCGTGGACTTCGTTCCCTTGCGCAGCTGACTCACGTAGGCGCGCTGGATCGGGTGCCCGTGCGCCGTCATCCAGTCCGCGACTTCGGCAGAGGTGACCTTCCGGCCGCGCTTGATCTGCTCGGCGTCGAAGAGCTCGGTCAGCCGGGTATGGAACAGTTCGTCGAGGGACTCACCTTCGTCACCTGCGGTATCGCGAGCTTGCGTGTCCTGCCGGTCCTCCATGTTCGTATTCTGGCAGATCACCTATCTGGACGCATGTCCAACTGGTGCAACTCCTGGTTCACTTGGGTGCGTGCGGGCTCTGCAGTCGCGCCTCCGCGAGACGGACGTAGGTCTCCTCAATCTCCACGGAGATCGAGGAGATGCCTGCCTCGGCGCACGCGGCGGCGACGACGCCCGAGCCGGCGAACGGATCCAGGACGACCATGCCGGGGACCGCCACCAGGTCCACGAGCCAGCGCGCGAGTGCCATCGGCTTGACGGTGGGATGCGTGACCCCGCCGACCACCAGTTTCTCCGAGCCGCGTGGCTTGGCTGCGTATCTCAAAGCTGGCGTGAATCTCGTGGCATCGCCCCGGCCCCGCCGGTCGGCGGACTGCGCTGCCAGGTCCGCCACGACGCACGACTGGTGACACGCGGCCGGGGTGCAGGCCGGGTGATGCATCGTCACGAGGTTCGGCGGGTGCCGGTCGCCGTCTTGGGCCTGGATCTTCACCGCGTCGGTGTGCAGCACGCCCGCGTCATGAGCGAGGACGTTCTGCGCGATGGTTCCCTCCACGGGCCGGCGCGCTACGAGGATCGGTTCCTGTGCGGGCTTGAGCGCGGTCGACCAGCCTTCCCAGCGCTCGGACTCCGCGCTCCCTGGCCGTGTCACCGCCGTCGAGCGTGCTCCAACCCGCCATCCCGCCGGGGAGACGTACTCGCCGGTCTGCGAGTGCAGCCTGCGCGCCCGGACCGGATCGTCGGGGCCGTTCGGCCTGTCGTTGCCGAGGTGGTTGTCGATCAGGCGCGATACGTCGCGCGCCTTGGCCATCGCGCCGCCGTAGGTCCAGGCCAGGATCTGGTCGGTGATCTCGAAGCCGGCCAGTCGCAGAGACAGGCCCATGATGTCGGCCGTGCGTGGCGCGGCGAAGACCAGGGCGTAGCCGCCTGGTTTCAGTACCCGCAGCACCTGCTCCCACAGTGCGGGCGGCGGCACGAACCGGTCCCAGGCGTGTCCGCCGACGCCCGAACCTCCCGGAACGTAGTCCGGCGCACCCGAGGCCCAGCGACGCACGGTCCGGGCGAATTTCTGCCCGCGTTCGCGCGCCAGGCCGTATGGCGGGTCGGTGATGGCCGCATGCACCGACTGATCAGGCAGGTCGCGCAGGACCTGCGCCGCGTCGCCGTGCCATAGCACGGTCACGCCGTCGTCGATGATCTTCTCGGCCATGTCGGGGTGAAGTGCGGTGCTGCTGAGCGGGCGACTCACTCCTGATCCGCAGCGCGGCGAGCTCTGTCGGTGAGCTGGCCACAGCGTCGCGGGGCCGAGTGCGCACCGTTCGCGATCGGGATGTCACTCAGCAGGGCAGGCGCACACCTTCCTGTAGCAGAGGCCATTCACAGCTCCTGCGACGTGAGGTGTCACAGGCACGGGTGCGAACTGGCCTTCCTCGGGCGGAAGCCCGGCCGACGGAAGGACTCTCTCGTGGATCTGTTCAGCGCGTTCCTCGCGATGGGACGCTATGCCCGCAGCTGGGGTGCCTCGCAGGAGCGCGACGTGGGGTTGGCGCGCCTCGTGAGGTCGCTCGAGCACTTGGCGGTGGCGGTCATGCTCTGGTTAACGGCCTGTTTGATCCTGCTGCTCGCTGTGTTCGCGTGGATCGGACCGGACGTCCGTGGCGACCTGGTGGACTTCGTGTACGCCGTCCGCGGGCAGCCAAGTGCCTAGTTCATGCGGCCCGCGCTCTGATCTCGGCGGCGTTGGTGCTGGTCCGTTTCAGGAACTCGCCGGGGATCGTGACCTCGACAGGAACGGCGCGGCTGGCCAGGTCGGCGTAGATCCACAGGCTTCCGCGGCGGACCTGTCGAGTTCCGCGGTCGATGAGGGCGCGCATCGAGTTCCAGTTCGGTGCCTCCGAGGCGCCGGAGCCGAGCGTCGCAGCGGCGGTGATGCGGGCGAGACGTTCCGGGGTCGGTTCCAGTTCGAACAGCTCGCACGCGGCACGGGCCTCGTCGGGGTCCTTGATCGGTCCGATGAAGCCGCGGGAGATGTAGCCGCGCAGTTCGGCGTTCAGGGCGTCGGTGACACGCTGGGTGAACAGCATCGGGAACACGCGCTGTTGCCGCGCCACGCGTCCGAGTCTGTCGGTCTCGCTGCGGCCTGCGGACAGGAAGACCCACGCCTCATCCAGCATCAGCACGCCGTCGCGTCCGCCGAGCGCCATGGCGGAGCCGAACACCATCATCCGTACCACTGCTGCGGCGATCCGTTGCGGAAGTGGAACGGTCGTCGCGCCCGGTGTGGGCAGGTCGAGGTGCCCGTCGCCGACCTTGATCAGTGTGATCCCTTCGGCAACGCGCAGACCTTCGGTTGCGGGTTCGACCCCGAACATCGAGCGGAACATCGGCGAGGCCTTCGCGACGCGGAACGCCGCGGCGACCATGTCCGCCGGCGCCTCGCCGTCCGCTTCCGCGATACGCAGTGCCTCACCCGTGCACTGTGCGCCGTGGGTGACCCCGTGGTGCAGGGCGTACTGCAAAGTCGCCTCGTACTCCTCGGCTCGTGATCCCCAGGGGTTGACCGTCATCAGCATCGCGGCGGCGAGCTCGACCCCCACGGCTGGGTTGGCGGCGAATCGGATGGGGTCGAACACGCCGTCGGAACGCACCAGCTCGTCCAGTGATGCGACCTGCGCGTCCGGGAACGCGGCCGACAGATCGCTGCCGGTCTTGGGGTCGACCACGACGACGGGGGTGCGCTCCCCCAGGGCGGTACGCTGGTGCGCGAGCTGGTTGGCGAGCCAGGCCATGAACAGGGACTTGCCGCCGCCGGTCTGGGAGACCGCGATGCCGATCGGGAGGCTGTCGGCATCGGTGGCCGCCATCGGATCCAGCCATGCCGCCTGCCGGTCGTGCTCGGTGAATCCGACCAGGGCTCCGGTTGCGTCTCCTACGGTGGACAGGGCAGGCAGGCCGGAGGCGGCGATCGTCTGGGCCGGGAGGTCTTGCAGGTGCGGGTTCGCGCGCACCGGTGAGCAGAGCATCGTCTCGGCGAGCGCGGCCCGCTGGCGGTAGTGCATCGGCAGGAGGTCCGCGGTCGTCCAGCGTCCGATCTCGCTCATGTCCGGGACCGACCCGTTGAACCCGACCACCGCGCTGGTCTCCACGAGGGTCGGTGGCGGTCCGGGCAGCGCGTATGCGCCTTCGACGTCGGTGAGTGCCTGTTCGTGGTCGACCTGTTCGGCGCGGTCCAGCTTTCCGGCCTGTGCGCTCTCGGTGATGTCCTCCAGGTAGCGGCGGCGCTGTCGGCGCAGTTCGGCCCGGGTGACGGTGGCCGGCTCGACCTTCGCGCGGATCGAGACCACCAGTGCGCCGTGCGTGACCAATTCCGAGACCCACCGTCCGCGAGGATCGGTGGCCGCGATGAAGGGCAGGTCCAGGTCGGACACGGCCGCGAAGGTGACCGTGTGATGCCCGTCGATCCCGGACAGGTCGGCGTCTGGTCCTGCGACCTGAGCTTCGCGTGCCGCCGCCGATGTCGCGAAGATGTGCAGACAGTCCGGTTGGCTGAGCATCGGCACGTCCGGAACGCCACCTTCGTTCCACCAGGCCGAGGCGAGCCGGACCTCCTCGCCGGTCGGGGTGCGCAGGCCGCATCGAGCCAGCAGAGCCGCCATCTCCCGGTGATCCTGCTCGTAGTCCGACAAGGGTGTCCCGCCTGCGACGAGCGTCTCGGTGACCGAGTCGATCGCACGCCGCAGCCCGCCGCCACCGCCCACCGACGCCTTGAGCTGGACTCCGAACAGCACGACCCGCCGGTAGGTCGCCGTGCTCGGAAACTGCTCCTCCAGGAGACGGGCCTGCGGATGATCCCGGGGTGGCACCCACCGTTGTGGCAGGTTCACCAGCAGGGCGTGCACTTGCCGGTAGGTATGCCGTGCCTGGGCGCGTCGCGCCCAACGCACGGGTGTCGCAGCGGCGAGCTCGTCCAGCACCGCCATCATCGGCTCCGCGGTCTCCAGCGCTTCGCCTGCGGTGCGCGCCTCGGTGACCGGCGCCAACGGCACCGATCGGTAGAGCCACAGGCTCCCGTCCGTTCCCTGGAGACGTCCGTCCCCGAGCCGGGCACGGATCGCGGTCGGCCAGTCGGGCTCAGCGGCAAGACGCTCGGCGGGGGCCGCGCTGCGCCGCTTCACGTTCCGCCACCGTGCGGGGTGTTGGCCTCGTCAGGCGGGTCATGGGTGATCGCGTTCTGGTAGGGCCTGAGATTTCGGCCTGCCCCGGGCGCGCCCCACGCGACGACCCGAGGCGACGCACTGTCCGGATCGGCGATGAGCACGTCGTAGGACACCAGCGCCCGCGGCCCGGATTCGTCCGTCCCCGAGTCGTCCGTCTCCGAATCGCCCGCCGCGGGCTCCTCCTGAGCGGCCCATGCGAGGGTGAGGTCGACCTGGACCAGCAGCGGCTCCCCGTCACCGTTCTCGCTGGGGGCGGCCGCGGCGTGCACGTCATGGGTCGCCGAGGCGACGCCCCGCATCGGCAGGTAGTAGTGCTCGCTGGCCGGATCACCGACCACGAGGCGCAGCCGGTCCGGGTCTCCCGACGTGAACGCGTCCACCCAGGCGGCGATCGCGGCGTCGGCCGAGTCGCCCGGCTCGACGGGCTCGACGCCGGTCCATGCGTCCGAGGCGGCCAGGTTCCGAGAGCTCGCCGCGGCCGGCTCCAGCCCGAGCCTGCCCACCACGGCCTGACTTCCATCGGGCCAGGAGGCCACCAGGACGACGGCGACCAGCACACCGACGTCGCTGCGCACGACGACGCGATGGACGATCAAGCGGGCATCAGCCAGCACTGGATCGCGATCGGCGGCGGCTTCAGGGTCCCGCCTGGGGAGTTCTTCGGCCGATTCCCAGGCCACGACCTGCCCGCCGGGTACCGGTGCCGAATCAGCGTTCAGCCAGTCCTCGACCGCCATGACGGCCGCAGTCCGCCCTTCCTGGACCGGGGCGGCAGTCTGCTGGTCGTTCCGGCCCAGCACGTCCCGCAGGTTCGCCGAGGTCACGAACAGTGCCAGTCCCACGAGGGGAAACAGACACAGAGCGCACACGATCACTGCGCGATACCAGCGCTGCCGTCGCCGCAGCACGCGTGTCGGGGCGACGCCGGCTCGTGGCACCTCCAGCGGCTCGTCGGCCTCGTCGCGCAACTGCTGGGCCGACTCCACCCACGCGTTCGACAGTCCGGTCGTCATGGCTTGCGTCCCAGCGCGGCAACGGCGGTGAGCTCCTGGATCACGGCATCCTGGATGGAGTCGATCCCCCGAGCCAGCACGATCGCCGCCTTCGCGTCGGAGGGCGGCGCGGTCCGCGGCAGGTCGGCGCCGTGGCGCACGAGAAGCGACCACATGCCCCGGATGCGTCGTCGGCCCAGTTCCGCCACGGCCAGCGCCCCACCGAGCGGGTCCAAGGCCGCCGCGTCGCGGACGGCGACCACGTCATGCACGCCTCGTAGCGCCGAGCCGTCATCGGTCATGACCGCGACGGTCAGGTCGGCAAGGTCCGCCTCCACGCCGAGTAATTCGGCCAGGCGTGCCCGGTGCTCAGCCGGGGCCTCGCCGAGCTCTTTCGCCTTGGCGGCGACCCGGCGAATCAGCGCGCGGTCCTTGCCCCGGCGATTCCGGGCCCGGGTGGGGGCGGGCGTGTCGGTTCCGGTGGCGCGGGCCGCCGTGGCCGGTTCGTCGGTCGAAGCGCTCGGCGGCGCCTGGGCAGCGCCCTGCTCGACCCGCACACCAGCGTCGTCGCGTTCAATCGCAGTGTCGTACCGCTCGTGGCTCTCGATGCTCATGCATGCCTCCCTGGCCTCGATGCGGAACATGCGCGCCGTGGTTCAGCGCGCTCGTCAGGCAGGTCCCAGGTCCTTGATGTGCCGCAGAACGCGAAATCGCTTCGCGTTGGCGCCCTCGCCGCTGGCCTCCATCTCCTTCCAGATCAGGACTCGATGGCCCTTGAGGGTGCGCACCAGTTCTGCCATCGAACGCCCCTCGGGCGTGTCGGTGCGGTCGGTGCGGATCGCTTCGGTCTGCCCGTCGCGGTTACGGAACTGCACGACCAATCGGGTCGAGGTCGGCTCGATCCGGCCGCCCAGGATCGTCCCGGGGAACGGCTTGCCCGCACGCCAGAATCCGTCCAGGGCTCGCGCAACCGTGCTGGACGGCGAGAGCATCTCGGTGATCGTCAGCGCCTGAGCACGCACCCGGGCGGCCCAAGCAACCTGGTCATTGCCGACCGGCCCGGCCGACTGCGCGGCCGCCAGGATGATCGCAGTACGCATCTGGTCCGACATCGTCATCGTGAACCTCCGCCAGGTCAGGCCGCAGCCTGGCCACCGTCGTCGGACACGCCGCCGCCGGTGGCCAGGATGAGCGCGTCGATGTCGAGCGCAGGGCCCTCGTCGTACAGGCCGATAGCAGTCGTCGCCACAGCGACGATGAAGTTCCGGGTGCGTGTACCCCACTCGCTCCATGCCTCGTGGTCACCGCCGAACGGCATGGGGATCAGGTCCAGGGACGTGCGCAGCGCGCCGCGCAGGCGGGTGTTGACGCCCTCCTGCCAGTCGCGCGAGCCGTGCGTGACGGTCTCCTGCGCGTCGAGCACGACCTTGGCCAGGACGCCGGTGGTCAGCCGCAGCGTCGCCGGGCCGAGCTTCTGCCCGGCCGCGTGCAGCTGCTCCGCGGCGAGGGTGGTCAGGCCGAACACGGCCGTGGCGGCGTAGGAGTTCAGGGAAAGGTGCCCGTCGATCTCGGCGCCGTCATACGGCTTGGCCTCACGCCAGGGAGTGGTGCTCATGATGTCCTCCGCGTCGGGTGCGTTGTCAGAGGTCAGATGTGCGGCACTAGCCGTTGGCGGGCCGATCGTCGGGATGCCGAGCACGACGGCGGCCGGCGCACCGCCCTTGCGGTCGGTCATGTTCTCGCGCTGGGCTGCCGGGCAGGCGTTCACGAGCGGGCACCAGCCGCACAGAGGCGACGTGTGCGTGGCGAACGCGCGGGTCGCGACCGACTCTTGGAGCGCCTCCCACGACGTGCGGAACCCGCGCACCGCCTTGGTGATCGCGCGGTCCGCGAGGGAGACGCGGCGCTTCTTGCCGTGCTCGATGTAGTAGAGGAACCCGAGCTTCGGCTTCTTCCCGGTCAGTTCACGCACCGCGGCGGCGTACAGCTTGATCTGGTCGCCGTGATCGTCGCCGAACCGCGGGTTGGGGCGCGAACGGTCACGGCCGGTCTTGTAATCGACGATCCCGAGCTCGCCGTCGACGTCGTCGACGCGGTCGATGATCCCCTTGAACGGGATGCCGCCGATCTCCACGCCGTCGAGCAGCATCTCGGTCGCGTGGACGACGACGCCGGCCGGGTCCTCGATCGTGAACACCCCCTCGTAGGCGCGGGTGATCGCCGCGATCCAGCGCGTGTAGCGCACAGCGTCGGCGCCCAGAGCCTGGGCGTAGTCGACGGCCATCTCGTCGGGCGGCTCCTGGCGAGCCATGTCCGTCAGGATCGCGGCGGCGTGGACGCGGTCGCGCAGCTGCGGCCGCAGCGCGTAGAGGCGCTCGAGGACCAGGTGGGCGGCCGTGCCCTTCTCGGTCGGGCTGAACAGGTCGAACGACGACGGCAGAGCGCGGTCGGCGACCATCCGGGCGGGGCACGAGTGCATCGCCTTGGCGGTGCTGGCCGACAGGTACGGGCGGTCGAGCCGGGCCAGGAGCTCGTCGTCGGACACGACAAGGTCGTCGCCGTGCCAGGCGACCTGGTCGCCGAGGAACAGCAGCTCGGTCGAACCCTCGGGCGTCATCGAAACCCCTGCCCCTCGATCCGCAAGGCCGCCGGACGGCGGCTTCCGGCGCAGATGTGCGGCGCGAGCAGCCGCTGTCAGTCCGGACGGCGCGGGAGACCGAAGTCGAGGGTGCTGGTCCAGATCTCATCCGGGATCCGGTACTCGTGCCAGCCGCCCCGGGCGGACGCCTGCCAGAACAGGATCTGGAACATCGTGTCCGTGATCGCCGCGATCACCGCCTCGTTGCCCGACCAGCCACCAGTAACCAGTTCCACGGAGACGACCGGCCGTTGCCAGTCCTCGGCGGGCGTCTGCTTCAGAGTCCCGTACGTGAAGTTCCAGAGCCCGTGCACACGGTCGAGGAACTCCTTCGGGGACCCGCGAAAGGTCTGGAGGCTGTCCAGGGCGTGGTCCGTCGGGTAGACGTCGTAGGTCAGCATGGTCGGCGGATGTGCGGCGGCCGTCGCCCGGCACACTGATTCATCCCACGTACTCGAAGTGCCACGGCTCGTACGGCCCGCTCCCGCCCGGCAGAGCCCACGCGGGGTTGATCCAACCGAAGGCAGCGCCGTTCGCCGCGAGCCACGACCGCGCCGGTTCGGGCACGTCGATCGCGATGCCGAGGCCGTGGTTCGACGTGCCAGGCGGTGCCGCGAACCCGGGCCGCTCGGCGGCCACGGCGTACTGCTCGGCCAGCGAGCGGTAGGAATCGGTGAGGTGGACGGTTGGCATGCCCGCCTCGGCGGCAGCGTTCAGCGCGGCGGCCGCGTCGCAGCGCAGCCGATCGCCCGGCGACCAAGGGATCGGGCAGAGCAGCTCAGCGGGAATCCGGCCGTTCGGATACGTCGTCACAGTTCTTGGCCGCGGCGGGGCCTCTGCCGGCTTGGACATCGGCATGCTTCCCTTCCTCGGACGTGCGGGCTCGGGCGCCGGATTGACGTGGACGACGGCGCTTTCGACATCGAGTCGCACGGACTCCGGAACTCGGACGACGTCGCGTCCCGGGGCAGCAAGGTCGTCGTCCGGAAGCCGGGCCTCGATCGACCGCATGCTGAAAGGAGCAGCCACTGCCGCTGTCGGCAAGAGCGCGACCACCGCCGAGACAACCGCCGCCGCACACGCGCTGCGGGTCCTCACGACTCCTCCGGCGCGAGCTCGCCGTCCGGCGTCACGGCCACGCGCTCGCGCAGGTCACCGGTCAGGCCGAGCGCCGCGGCGTCGGCGTCACCAACGGCTGACGCGATGAGAGGGGGTATCTCGTTCCGCGGATCGTCGAACTCCATGCACCTCGGATGTGCGGAAGCCCCCACACGCGGCGTCAGATCACCGGCCTCATGCCCTCGTCGTACTCGCCGTACCCGTTCTCCTTGACGGCGCGCTGGCGCCCGTACTGACCCATCTCGAATCGGTAGGCGCCCACCGGCACGAGTTCCCCCGCGGTGAGGTGCCTGGTGCTGAGCCACGCCACCGAGGACGCGTCCCACGCGTAGAAGGAGGAGATCGCCCGGTCCTCACCCGAGTCGGAGTCGTTGTGAACCCCGTCGACGGCGGCGACACCGCGCGTCGTCAGCCAGACCCCGTCGACGCCGTCGTCCCGCATCGCTGCCCAGCCGAACCGGCCGTACTCGTCAGGCGGTGCCGGATACTGCTCGGCGAGGCGCTGCGCGTCGTCGGCTGTGTCGATGCGTACGACGACGCCGCCCGGCTTGAGCATGAGGGGAACCAACTGCGTGGCCATCTCGCCGTAGCCGTCGCCCGCAACCCAGTCGGACCACGCTGACCATGCTTCTCCTCCGACGCGGCGGCCAGGCGCGGACCACAGGGCTCCCGACGGCTTGTCCGAGCCGAGGCTCCGGCCGATCAGCATCGACCGATCCGGGCGATCATCCAGACGAAACTCACCGTCGGGAACGTGCCGCGGTCGGTGGTAGGTGACCGGCATCGACCCGTGCCCGTGCGCGGGAATCCCTGCGCTCGCAAGACGCGCGATCAGCACGCTGTCGTCTGACGACGTCAGCGACGTGCCGGACTCGGACCGCGGCACGACGGCGAACTGGCCGCCGTCCGGCGCACCGGCGGCACAGCGCGGCTGAGCGCTCATGCGCCGATGAAGTGCGGGTGCGGGTTACGCGATCAACAACTCGTCCCCCACCGCGCGCAGCCCCAGGATCCGTACGACCCGCGATGGGATCTCGTCAACATCCAGGCACCACTCGCGCGACCAGTCGAGACGCTCGGCGAGGTCGGCGTAGACGACATCGCTCAGACTCGCACGGAAGTGTCGTTCCGGTGTGTGGCCGATGCCGGCGGCTGCGGTCAGCGTGGCCACGATCTGCCGCGTGAGATCAGGCGGATTGGAGTCGCTGCCCCGGGAGATCGCGATCGGTCGTTCATCGGCACCGACGACGAGCACCCACGCGCAGCCACGGCCATCCCGCTGTCCGCCGACGGCCGCAACCGGCACCAGCTCGGCCGGGAGCTCCGGGAACCAACTCACGCCCGAGGGCAGCTCGACACCGTCGGATACGGGACGGCTGGCGGTCCAGAATCCCCAGGTTGACCAGGTCACGCCTACAACCTTTCCTGCGAAGACATGCCCGGTCTCCGTCGTGTAGGGAATGCGCCGAGGTCCCGGCCGCTGACGCTGCGACACGACAGGCTTACGAAGCCCTCGCGTCACTTGGCGCACCTCGGCACCCGGCCCTGCGCTCCCATCTGCCACAGGGCCGTCACACCCTCGACCGGGCCGCCGGGCTCGGTCCGGTATCCCGAAGATCCCGTCAGGAATCTGTTGCTGGTCCATGGCGCCCCCGTCCACAAGCGGGTGAAGTGCGGCCGACTGCATTCACAGCGACGGTTGCACGCGTATGCGGAGCTCCAACTCCCCCACGGGCACTGCTGGACCCAGAGACGTGCAAGCCCCTTCGCACCCTCGGACCTCGAAAGGTCATTCTCTTGAGCCGCGAGCTGGCTGCAGCCTGGCGAAACTGGCATAAAGGCATCAACCTCTCACATGGCGGTAGCCTGACCTGCATGGATCCGTTCGGTGCCGTGACCGCCATAGTTTCCGCTGTCGCATCCATTGCAGCCGTCGCTGCGGGAATCAGTCAGATTACGGCGCGAGCCAGGTATCGGCACAGATCGGCGATTGCCCGAGAGATGGCTACCGCCGAGACAAGCAAACATCGAAGGAGTGATCTAGAGCGCATCACAATCGAGGCAGACGCGATCGTAGTGGGACGACTCTGTGTTTCATCTGGATGGTTCCTCCTGCCACTCCCGATCGCATTATTCGCGGGATACAGCGGCTACGTGACTCTTCCTGGGACATCCGGACCTCTTGATATCAGGGTGTTTGGGCTCGGCATCATCACGCTCACTCTCGCCATAATGATGACAATGAGTCTCAAGGTCGCCGCCGGAGCTGTGCTGGTCCGTCGAAGAATCCAATGTGACTACCTGATCGACAAACAAACCAGGGCCTCTGTGCACATCAGCCCATTCGACCTCTCCCACGCTGCGGACTCATATTTCACGCCGATATTGCTATACGCCATCTCGATCTCCGTCGCGGCAACATTTCTGGGCGGAATTATCGGAGCACAGGACAGTATGCTATTGGGAATCCCCGGACGTGACCTTGACACGGAATGGCCGGGGTTGGTCGCACACGGCGGATTCACAGCCACCCTCGCCGCGTGGTTCGGCATGACAACCATGCTCATGATCAAACATCCCTTGAAGTACTCACCCAGCCATGGAGTAAACCAAGGGGGTGTTGAGGAACCTCAAGGAAATGAGGAATCCATGCCGCTCCAAGACAAGGAGGACTCGAACGTTCTAACGTAGCCCCTCTCGGAGCTCTTCAGATATTTTCGCGACCAACACGGCATAAATTGTCAACTCGGCGCTCCCTGCCGTGGTCATGCCATCAGCGTCCAGATCGTTGAGCGACCTGGCCCGAATGCCATGCACATCCCTCATCCCGTAGAGAAGCTCCCTGACTTGCGACGACCCGTAAGCCAAGACCGGCACCTCGATTTCGATTGGCATTTCCTGGCGCGCATCGTATTCATTTCTTAAGCGGTCTAGCATTTCGACACCGCTACTCGAATCGTCGACGGTCTCCTTCACCGATCGCAGATTACGATTGGCCCATGTGAGAAGACGTTCGTAGGCCTCGGCACGTTTCTCCCAAATCCGATCGTCGGCAGCCATCTGCCGCTGCGTTGCGAGGGCTTCACGCTGTGCCGCGAGTGCCCGGGAGGTGTTCCAGGCACTGACTCCTTGGGCTACCAGCGCTACGAGCACCGCTCCGAGCGCGATCCAGTTCGCCGCCCCAAGGTCCAGAGGGTTCGGGTTCACGCTCCAGAGCGTGCCGCAGCGAGGGGCGTTTGACCAAGGCGCCCCCTACAAGCTGCGCCATTTCGGATCGTGGGAGGTGATCGTAGCCTCAGGCCTGGATCGCTTCCTCAATCGCGGTTCCCTCCCATTCTTCCGCCGGCAGGCACACCACCTGTACCGGCGTCCCGTGCAGCCGCAGCGTGCGGGTCGGCAGTCCGCGATGCCGGATCGCCTTTACCGAGAGTGCCTGGACCAGGGCTCTGGGACCTCCGGGGTAGCGCAGTGCGTTCGCGGCCGCCGCGTGGTTGATCGCGATCACGCTGGTCCCGTCGGACAGTTCCTTGTCGAGTTGCCCGATCAGTGGCCGGTTCGGCGTCTCGTCCGGGTCGAGGCTCACCTCCCGCGCCGCGACGGCCGCCCGCAGCATCGACATGGCCCGCTGGTACGGGGTCGCGTTCCCGCCCATGACCTCCGCCGTGTGGGTCCGGATCGAGGCCATGAGTGCCGTCCCGAACTCCGCGAGCAGTCCGGCGGCTTCGTCGTCGGACACGGCCCCGACGTCCTTGGCGAAGAACATCAGATAGTTGATCCCGACCGTGAGCGACGCGGCGAGTTGCCTGGCCCGATCGGACACGTTGTCCTCGGCGGCCAGGTGCCCCTGGTCCGTCGTCGTCCGGTTCGCCGTGGCCCGGTCGGACTCGACCTGCTCCTTCCACGCCTCGAACCGGCCCGCGGGATCGTCCACGTCCATGTCGTCGATCCCCTCGGCGATCCATCGCACGAACGCCGACGTCACCGGCAGGAACCGCCCGGATTTCGCCCGCCGGGTCAGGGCGTCCAGCCCTGTCCGGTCCTCCCCGAACAGGCTGTTCGGCACCACCGGGATGATCAGCGCCCGGTCCAGCCCGGACTCGGCGAAGTCCCCGCCGGTCGGGATCTCCTCCCCGGTCACCAGCACGAACGGCGCCGCCGAGTCCACGCCCCGCACGATCAGCGTGTCGTGCGCCTTGTCCACTCCCCCACGCACCGCGCCGCCTGACCCATGGGCGCGTCGCAGCAGGGCGTCGAACGCCTTGAGCGCGTTCTTCATCGACTGCGCGTCGGCGTCCGGTTTGAGGTCGTCCACGTGGACGAACACGTGCTGCATTCCGTTGGCCAGCAGGTCCATCCCGGCCGGCCGTGCGTTGAACGTCGCCATCGCCACCCCGGACCCGGGCGCCCACGCGGGATTCAGCGTCGCGGCGATCGCCTGCGCGACGGTCGACTTCCCGGACGCCTTCGGCCCGAAGTACGCCAGCGCCGCGTTCGGCGTCACCCCCAGGAACGACAGCGCCCAGCCGGCCATCGCCACATCCCACGTGAACCGCTGCCCGGGCACGAACAGCTCGCGCGCCATGACGAAGTCGCGCACCCGCTCGCGCACGACGTCGTCGTCCAACTCGGCCGGGTCGGGCAGGTCGATCGCCTGGAAGTCCTTCGCCCCCGGCCGCCCGCGCAGCGTGCGGATCTTCCCCTCCGGTCCGATCGCGCCGCCGCCGTCCATCCAGCGCCACACCGGCTCGTCACAGTCCACGTCGAGGTACCAGCCCATGCGCGGCACCACCGACACGAACGTCCGCTCCGCATCCGCCGCGCGGATCGCGTTGGCCACCTCGTCGTTGGGCCGCGTGTCGCGCGGGATACTCACGCCGATCCCGTTCGGCAGCCGGTCCAGCCACGTGCCGGTCGTGGACAACTCCGCAGACGGCACCTTGACCCGGTGCACCACCGGCAACGGTCGGCCCACCACCGGCACGGCCACCTCCAGCGTGAGTTGCGCGTCCGACGTCGTGCGGTCGTCCTCGGAGACCACCGACTCGATCTCCACGATCCGCGCGGCCGCGTTGAGCAGCACCTCCTCCGGCGGCGTCCGGGCCGACGGCGCAGCTCCCGCGGGCAGCGACGCCCGCCGCACGATCCGGCCGGCGGCCATGTCCACCTCGACCGCGGAGGCCAGCTTCGCCACCTTGTCGGTCCGGCGGCGCGGCTCCCGCCCCAGCCGGTCGGTGGCCTTCGCGATCATCTGCGCGAGCACCGCCGGCCGCAGGGCCGGATCAGCCTGGGACCGTAGCGCGTCGTCGAGCCCGAGCTTCCCGCCACCGGACACGGTCACCATCCGCACCGAGGCGGCCAGGCAGTTCGTCTCCAGATGGCCCTTGAGTCGCCGGGCCGCGTCCCACACGTTGTGGTTGGTGGTCCAGTCCGCGTCGAAGCAGATCGCGACCTCGTCGCCGGGGCGTACCAGTGTGCTCCACTCCTCGAGCGGGACGCCGTCCCGAGAGAAGTTCGCGCATCCCTGGATACCGATCACGGCCCAGTCGCCGGCAACGTTGATCGACGCCGCGATCGTCTGCTTGGTGCCCTCCACGATCAGCTTCTTCGTCGCCGTCTGGACGCGATGTGCCATCGCGTCGGGGACGTTCACGATAGCGCCAGTGCCCTCGGGCTGGAGGTACTTCGGCCCGTCGGGCTTGGGCTGGTCGAGACGGACCTGATGGACCACCGACCCGTCGGGACGCCGCAGCGGGAACACGATCCCGGTCGCCCACGAGTACTTCGCCAGGTCCGCCGGCAGATCCCCCGGCACCACCGCGGAGAAGATCCCCCACGCACGCGCCGTCGCCTCGTCGATCGCCGACTCCGCCAGCCTGTCCGCGTGGTTCGGCGTCAGCGTGCGGCTGGTCGACGACATGGCAGCGGTCCTCCTCCTGCCGGGGCTGGGGGGCGCCTGCCCGATGTGCGGCAGGACGGAAGTCGTACGACGGCGGCTGCGAGGACGGCCAGCGCCTCGGCGGACGACGGCCGTGGGGGGGACGATGTGATGTCGGGCTGGTGTCGGACGGCTACTCCCACGCTTGCTCCTACGGCTCGGCGACCGTCGCATCGCTGCATCTGCCCTGGACAGGGCGTCATTCTCACGCGGGAACGGTTCGCGAAAAGGACGTGTAGGAGTGTGAGAGTGCGATTTCAGGGTTCCCCACGCGGGAGCGACTCAGAGTGTCAAGGGCGTCCGGGAGAGTGCGTGCGGCAGGTTGGTGGCCGCGGTGCTCGCGGCCGGTCCTACAGGTCCGCGTCCGCGTGCCGGGGGTGATGACCAGCAGGTTTGGTCTGCCCTGCGCCTGTGGGACTGTGTTGCGGGGAATCGGTCGGCCCATTCGCACGGGCGTTCTCCGGTCGTCATGGCGCCCTGCTTTGTTCGGCTGTGCCCGTTTCGCCGGGCGCCGTGTCGGGCGTACCGCCTGAAACCGGGTCAGATCGGCTCGTCCGGCGTCATGTTCGCCGCTGCCCGCAGTTCCGCGTAGGTGACCGTGATTGTCTCGTCCTCCAGCGCGGTGGTGATGTCGGCGACCTCGTCGGGGGGCAGCGGGTCGCCGGTCGCGAGTCGTTCGGCCCGCCAGGTCCAGGAGAAGGCGCTCGCCAGGAACCAGTCGTCGCCCGGCTCGCCGTACACCCTTCGGCGCCACAGCGCCCATCGCAGCGCGTCCCCGCCGGTCGCGACGAGACATGCCGCGGCGGCGGCCGCGCCGTCGGTGTCTGCGAATTGCGCGTGAACGGCGGTCAGGGCCTGGCTGGTTTCGCTCCAGCCGTTGCCGGCGAAGGCCAGGACCGCAGCGGCGCATGGGCACAGGGGATCGGTCAGGGCTGCAAGGCCGACGTCTGTCATCGGTGAGGGGAAGGTCGAAGGCACCAGGTCCGCGCCGTCGGCGATCGTCCCGAAGGCGCCCGCGGCGCTGACGGCGCCGTCGGTCGCGGGGGGCGCGGTTCCGCAGGTCAGATCACCGAAACGGGCGGAGAGGTTTTGCCATGGGTCGTCCGGTGGCAGTGTCTGGACCTGGTCGGCCAGCACTCCTGCGAACCACACCGTGGTCCGTCGGGGCGCTTCCTGCGTGAGCTCGACGAGCTTCGCCTCGGCCGAGATCCGCGCTGCACCGGAGATCAGCGGCTCGCACTGCTGGACTGCCCATCGGGCGACGCCGTCACGGAACCCGGCGGCCGGATCATCGGGCGGGCCTCCTCGCGCCGCGTCACGGTCTGTCATGTGTCACCTTCCTACCGCGGGCGGCACCTGCCGCCAGTTCTCATTGTCCGGCTTTTCCCGGACGGCGCCGTCCGGGAAGCGCATCGGCCCGGGTGAACTCCGCGCCGTGGCTTGTGCCGCACATCGACCCGCCATGGTTGCACGGGGACACGGCGGCACAAGTCGGCATCGTCAGGGGTCGGGTGGTGCTGAGGCCGCCGGCGTGGGTGCTGGAGGGCGACATGAGTGGCTGGACGTGTTCTGCGATGCGCTCGCCCGTGTTCACGCCGGACGATGTGCCTCCCGCCTGTCGTCGGAACTTCCTGCGACTGGCCATCTGGTCGTCTTGCCGATGTGGCGCTGGCTGCCTCCACGTATCGACGTCGGACGCAAGGCACGTCGCCGTGACGACTCCGAAGCGCTCCTGCCCGTGCGGCTGTCCTGGGAGCCCGGCCCGGTCATGGTCATCGAGGACGAGGTGGAAGCACACTGGTCGCTGGCCGGCATGGGATGGACCGATGACGGCAGTGTCCGCTTCCCCGCCGCGTCCGGCAGCCCACCCGGGGGCGTCGTCGAGCACGTCGCGGTCACACCGCGGCTCACCCGCCGGGGACTGGCCGCACAGCTCGGGGAGCTGACCGCTGATGGCACGGCCGCCTACTGGCAGCTACTCCTGGACCTCGAACCGTTCGTGCACCGAGAAGTGGTCAGGGCCGCGGCGTCCGTGCGGTACGAGCTTGCCCGGCCTGTGGGGCGTGTGCTCGATGAGGAAGGCACCCAGCGCGTCGTGGACCGGATGCTGCTCGGTGAGGCTGACTACCCGGGCCGGGTCGGGCCGCTGCTGGAGCGTTGCCTGCAACCGGGTGCGTTCCGGAAGGTGGACCCGCTGCGCTTTGTCGCCAAAGATCTCCACCGCAGCGCGCAGGAGGAAGTCCGCAAGGCGATCAACGACCCCCGTGCCGGTCGGCGTATCCGCCTGCTGGCGCAGACGATGCCCGGGGCCACGGCGGAGCAGATCGCCAGCGCGTACCGGCGCCGGCATCCCTACGCACCGGTGTCGGCGGATCTCGTCGCCTCGGCCCTGTGGACCGGGCCGGACCCGATGGCCAACCAAGTCCCCTTGACCACTGCCACAGGCAACGAGGCCACGGCATGACGCCGGACTCGCCGTCGTACCTGCCCCGCCCGTCTGGCGGGCGTCTCCTGCCGCCGGCCGAGGCGTTGCCCGCGAGGCGCCGCGCGGATCAGATTCGCGCCACATGTATGCTACGAGTTGCGCTCGGAGAGATGTCGATGTGGGATGTGTTCCATGAGGCAACATCTCCTGGCGGGAAGCCGCTCCGGCGCCTTTCGCTCCGCCAGGTGCTCCTTGCCCAACCCGGGGTCGGCAACGCCCAGGCACGCCAGATCCTCGCGCGGATGTCCGACCATCTCGGCAGTACGGTCGAACGTCCCACCGTCCAGTGGCTCATCGATTCCCGGTCTCGGGGACGACGGATTCGCGCTCTGCTCGACGCGACCCGCGATCCACAGCAAGGACCACCATGGCACGGATTCCCCTACACACCGCGCCAGGACCCGATCTGAACAGTTCCCCAGCGGGCACGCCTTCCGAGGGAGTAACTGCCATGGAAGCTACGCCGTCCTCCCCCATCCCTGAACGACCCATCCTGCTTGAGATCGCTGCCGCCGACGAGCACGACCGCGGCCGCCTGGCCGACGACTTCATGCGCTCCAAGATGCCCGCCATCCGGTCCATCGCGCGCTACCTGGTCCGTTCCAACAAGCTCCGGCTCGCCAGTGATCTCGACGATGTAGTGGGCATCGTCGCCGCCGAGTGCTCCGAGTGGCTGGCCGAGATCATCGCCGATCCGACCACGATCGATCAGATCCATCGTTCGTTCGACGGCGTGCTGTACTTGCGATGCCGACCCAAGGTGAGATCCCATGCCGACGGCGGCGCCTCGGGCAGGCCGACCGGTGCCGTGGGCCTCGCGCGTCGGCTGCGCGAGGCGGAACGTACCCGCGAGCGGCTCAGGGCAAGCCTGCACCGCGAACCGACGAACCCCGAGATCGTTCAGGCCACCAACGACCGCATGGCCGCGACGCGCAAGAATCCGCAACGCCAAGGCATGCTCGTCAGCGTCGAGGACCTACAGACCGACATCGCGAGTTTCGAGCTCGACGACCTCGACAGGCCGGCTGATGCGCCCGGTGACGACACCCTGGCCTCGCATGAGGCGCAGGCCACGATCCGGGCCGTGGTCGAGCAGGCTGATGCCATCGACGAGGAACACGGCACGGTCGCTCGTGCCTGGATCGCCGGCCTCTACGATCCCGACTGGCAGGACGTGCGCAGCTGCACCGAGGTGGCCGCGCTGGTGGGTCTGCCTGCCACGAGAGTGCGGCGCGTGATTATGCGGCTGCGCAGCGTGGCCCGCGCGTTCCTCGCCGAAGAACTGGCGGTCACGGACGAGACGTATCGCGGTCGTCCTGGCCCGGACACTGCGGCCGCCGCCTGACCTCCACGGCATCGTCATGGACGAACCGGAAGACGCCGAGACCAACGTCGTCGATCTCGGCGCTCATCGCTCCCGCCGCCCGCGGCCGATGCCGTCGGTGCATCCTCCCGCGCCGGTGGCCCCCCTGCGACCGGCCCATCCTTCCGGGACGCCCGAAGCGGCGATCATCGTTCAGCTCGTTCAAGCCAGGCTCCGGCAAGGCCTGACGCCCGACGACGAGTCCCGTTCGCGACTCACCGAGGAGTTCGCGGTGTACGCACACGCAGCAGGTGTCGTGCTCCATCCGGACGACTTGGAGGCCGCGGCCGCCGTGCGTGACAGGCTCCTTGCCGCCGTGCGCGCCGATGTCACTGATGTCGAGTCGCTCCTGGCGATCGCACACGACGGATCTGACCAGCCCGACCCTCCCGATGCGGGCTGACATGGTCCGGCCACGTTCGCGCGGCTCGGCGATCTTCACGCGTGCCGCGGCCGAATGGACTCAGATGCGCGCCGAATACGAGAGCTATCTCGAAGCACACATCGAGGCAGCCGCCGAGGCGTGCCGGGATGCTCTCCTGAACGCGCGCGGGCGCGCGGCTGGTATCACAGTGTGGGATCTGTTCGTGCGCGGGCCGCGGTTCAGCGAGGCATACGCCTCCGAAGAGCTCCTGGACTTCTGGCGGCACACGCCCCGCCTCACCGTCGCCGATTTCGAGCGGCAGTGGCTCGCGCGCGATCGCGCCGATGCCCCAGACGCCTGGCCCGACGCGGCCTGACGCGCGATCTGCCCTGCCATCGGACGAAGCAGGACCGCCAGGTGTCACCCGCGCGGCGTGCCCGGGGGTGACCACGGGTCTCAGCGCGGTCCGCCACGGATCGCGCCGCTCACCTCGCACGCCCATGCGCCCGTGCGCATCAGGCGTGGTGCCGTGCAGCGTTCATGCCCGCCGGCCTCGCATCCGTCCCAGCGGCGGACGTCTCGGGGCGGATGACCCTGCCAGAAGGATCGGTGCCGGGCCGGCCGACACGTCGAGGTTCCTCACCTGCCAGTGAGGCTCGGTCCCCTCCGCGTCGATCGTCGCGTCGGGCATCTCGTTCGCACCTCACCTGTCCGTACGGAGAGGTGCGTCGGATAGGTGGGTGGTCGCTGACTTCTCGTCGCCTGTCCCTCTGCTGGCGCCGTCGACGTGCCGTGGAACCCCCTCCCCGCGGCTCCGGTCGCCCCCGGCCGTGGGCACGGCTGCTCCGCCTCCACGCGGAATCGGTGCGGGCCTGCCGGGGTGCAGCACGGCTGGCTTCTACCTGGCGTATTCCTCCAGTGCGTCGATCCGGGGGTCCCGCGTCGCGCTGTGCGTCCAGAACGATGGGGACGGGTCGGTGCGCTACAGGTGCCTGCTCTGGGGGAAATCGCCCCTGGCTGGTGAACCGTGTAGTCGCGAGATCCGGTCGGAGTCGGCGTGGCGGCGCGCATGTTCCGGGGCATGACTCGTCGTCGCGATGCCCCGCCGCGCATCTGGCGCATGGCGCGCGCCTCGGCGGAGCCGTTGAACCCGCAGGCGTTCGTCGCGCGGGCCTCGTCGTTCGCGTCGGCGGCCGGTCCGCTCGGCACGGTCACGCTCTTGGTGCACCGCACCGACACCGATCTTGCCGGCTATCTTCTCGCGCCCGACGGCGCCTCAGCGTCTGCGGCGGCACTGCACCTCGCGCAGGCGACGAATGCGCGGGCCGTGGAGGCCTCGGCCCTACCGGACCTGAGTTCCGCCCGCGCGGTGGGATGGCTGCGACATTCCCCCGGCGCGGCGGCCGGGCGGGAGTCGCAGGCCGGTGCCGACCCGGCCGAATCGGCACGCCGGCTGGCTGTGGCGCTCGCGCCCGGGCAATGGGTGGCCGTCTCGGTTCGCAAGGCGTCGGCCGCGGAGAAGCGCCGCCACAAGCGGTGGCTGTCTGCGCGCCTGTCGACTGCGAATCCGGTCCATCATTCGGTCTCGTCCAGTGCGGTCGTAGTGGCCGTTCGCGCGGGCGCGGAGGATCGTCGCGCTCTCGCGGCGCTGCTGGCTCAGGTCGCCGCCGCGATGCCCGGCTTCGACGTCCCTTCGGCGGCCCGCGTGCCGCGGCACGTGCTGGAAGTCTCCAGCTGGTACGCGGCCGGTCTGACGGGGTGGGGACTGGCCTTCCTGGCGTACTTCATGTGCGGTGTAGCAGGGTGGTGGTCGTCCGTCGCCGGCCTGGCCGGGGCGGCCGGGGTCGTCGTCGGATGGCTCATGTCGACCGGCCGCGCCAAGACCGCGAACAGTCGCCTGCGCCTCGATGCGTCGACCGGGCGCTTCCGCCCGCCACTGCGCCGCCGGCTCCCACCCGGTCGTCCACGGCTGCGACGGCTCGAGAACGGTGAGACCGTGCAGCACGAGGGCGATTACCCGCTCGCGGCCTCCGCCTTCCTGGCAAGCCCGTCGGTCGTGGCAGGCATCGTCGCACCCGGGGCCGGCGCACTGTCAGGGACGTCCTCGACCCAGGCGCGCCCGACGCCACCAGCTGTGCGCGACCCGATCGGGCCGATGGTGGGCGAGGGAGCCGACGCGGAACCGGTCTATCTGTCGGCGGCGGACGCCTTCGCCGGGATCTTCCTGGTGGGCCAGCCGGGGTCGGGCAAGTCGCAGCTGGGCCGATCGCTGTTCGGGTGGAGCTGCCTGGAACGGGTGGCGCCCTCCGGACGCCCCGGGCACCCCGGTCGCGCCAACACGCTTGTCGCGTTCGAGTCCAAGGGCGAGGGCGCCGCCGAGTATCTCTGGTGGGCCCAGGCGCTGGGTGACCATGCCGATCTGGTGGACGTCGCTGACCCGGCGACGCTCGCGATCGACCTCTTCGCGGTGCCGGGCAGCGTCGCGGACCGCGCATCGTTCTTCGTCAACGCGATGGTCTACGCCTTCGAACCCGGCGCCATCCAGGACCGGTCGTTCGCGACGCTGACCCAGGTGTTCACCGCGGCCCTGGCCGTAACCCCGGCCATCGCCCGGCTCGTCCCCGAGCTCCCCGAGGAGGCATCACCCTTGAAGTACGCCTACGCGCTGTTGGGCGGGCTCGGTGACGAGGCGGGCGTGAGCGTGGCGGGCGCGATCATGTCCGAGGCAGTGCGGCTGGAGTCGCTCGGCACGCCCGACGACGCGCTGTCGCTGGCGCGTGCTGCGCTCGCGCCGCTGTATCAGGAGCGCTCCGAAGCCTTCCGGCGTTCGCTCTTCGACGCGCCGTCGAGCAAGGTGGCCCAGCTCCTGGCGCTGGAGTCCTGGTGGTCCCCGGCGCGTGGGAAGGTGGCCTGGCAGGAGATCCTGGAGGAACACCGGGCCGTAGTGGTGAACACCGGCACGTCCGCCTCTGGACACATGCTCGACGAGCGCCTGTCGAAGCAGATGTCTGCGCTGCTGATGTTCACCCTGCGCGACGCGATCCGGCGCTGCTGCTCCGGCTGGCAGGCGACCGGACGGTCGGTGTCGGTCTTCGCCGATGAGCTGAGCCTGCTGACGGGGTCCTCCGCGGAGGTGGTGACCTGGATGCGCGACCAGGGCCGCTCCTACGGCGTCCGGCCCACGTTCGCGACGCAGTACGCCGAGCAGCTTCCCGAGCGCGTACGTACGGCGATGACCGGCTTCTCGACGATCATCGCCTTCGCCCAGGACAGCGTGCGGGTCGCGGCCGAGCTCGCCGCTGACTTCGCCGCGGACGGGACCGCCTGGTCGGCCTCCGACGTCGTGAACCTCAGCCCGTTCACCGCCATCGTGCGATCCACCGTGAACCGGCAGCGGCAGCCCGCGTTCACGATGCGGGTCGCGCATCTGGAGGCGGATCGCGCGGCGTTCGCCGAGCGGCAAGGCCGACCGCCGGGGGAGGCAGCTTGAGCGCGCCCGAGGCCGATCGAGTGCTCCTGACGCCGTCGTCGCGCCGTGCGGAGGGTCCGGCTGCTGGGTTCGCGTTGACTGAGCGGCTCGACCCGTTCTGGGACGGGGTGTGGCCTGGCGGGTCGACGGGGGTGTGGGTCTCGGCTGGTGATGCCCGGCGGCAGTCCGATGCGGGTGTGGCACGCCTGCCGTGGTTCCTGCGCGGCACGCGCGACGACGGGCTGTCCTTCATGAGGGCACGCGCCGCCGCACGGCGTGCGATGGTGCTCGCCGGGCTGGGCGCCGTGGACCAGTGGCGCACGATGACCACTGAGCAGCTCGCCGCGATGACCCGGTTCACGTCGCTCGCCTCGAGAGCGAACCCGTGGCTTCGAACCGGGTTCAGTGCCGGCGTGCTCGACGTCGGCGCGTTCGGTACGCCGTTGCCACAGGGGCAGGACGACCCTCGACGAAGGCTCGTACGGCCCGCGCAATCGGCGGTGTTCGATCGCGAGGTGGCCCCGTGGTTGAGGTTCGAGGAGTTGGTGTCGGTCACCGGTGGGATCCCGTGGGACGCACGCCGGCAGTTCGACCGGCACAACATCCTGGCCACCGAGCTGGGCCTGCGCGTCGCCGAACTATGCGACATCGGGACCGTCCTCGGGGAGAAGCTCTCGACGCTGGACCTTCTGCTGCAGCTTCCTCCCGGGGCCACGACGCCGCGCTCGCGCGCCCAGTCGGCTGACCTGACCATCGTGCGGCGCGACGGGTTGCGGATCGCCGTGGAGATCACCGCGTCGGCGAACCGGAACCTGCGTCGCAAAGTCGAACGCTGGGCACGCACGCTCTCACGGAATCCGCTCGCGGCCTCGGGGCTCGTGGTGCTGTTCGTCGTGTGCCCGCCGCCGCAACCGGAGGGTGACGTGGTCCGTGGTGGCCGAAGCCAGCCGGTCCTCAACGCTGTCCTGCGCGAGGTGGCAGCTGCGGCACGCCGATTTCCTGGTACCGCGACCGACCGGGTCGCAGCACGAATCGCGGTCGCGCGATGGCAGGAATGGTTCCCAGGGGCGCGCGAAGTC
Source organism: Myceligenerans halotolerans (assembly GCF_054782975.1). Taxonomy (NCBI): domain Bacteria; kingdom Bacillati; phylum Actinomycetota; class Actinomycetes; order Micrococcales; family Promicromonosporaceae; genus Myceligenerans; species Myceligenerans halotolerans. The sequence goes on along the minus strand of NZ_BAAGRL010000063.1, from coordinate 35,704 downwards.
GCCGACGGCGTCCGCGGCCTCCTCGCGACCCGCCCCACCGGGCCGCCCTCGGCCGCGGGCGACGGCGAGTCACGGCTCTGGGAAGCTGTACCGCTGCTCGATACTGGCGCCGTGCCGTTCATGCCCCACGAGCGCTCGTCGATGACCGCCGTTATCGACAACGCCTCCCTGTTGGGTGGCACGCCCCGTTGGCTGCGTCACTGGGACAGTGCGCCGGACCTGGCCTCGCATCGCCTGGCCATGCTCGCACCAGGCTCCCGCAGCATCGCCGGCGACAGGTCCCGCCCGGTGCGGGAGGCCGCCTGACCGGCGTCATCTCTCGAAGCAGTCCAGCCGCTGCTCCGGGAGGTTCACCACGCACTTCAGCAGCCTGCCGCCGCTGACGACGTCGATGCGGAACACGCCGTCCTCGATCCGATGCGGCTCGGAGACGGCGAGCGCTTCTGGGTACTCCTGGAGCATCATCCGCTCAGCGTCCGCGCCCAGCGACCGCTCACGCGCGGTCATCACCACGTGAACCGCGCCCAGTACGAGCACTACCCCGAGCAACAGCACCCAGGTTGCGGTCCAGGCCCACGTCTCGCTCTTCTCCTCCGCTGCCATGCGGATCGGATGTGCGGCGCGCGTCGGGCTCGTCGGAGACCGTGGCCGTTTCGAGCGCGGATCCGCCCACCCAGCATCCAGGTGGGTATCGTCTGGGCATGGCGACCCAGGAGGCTCCCAGTACCCACCCTGACGATCTGAGCCCCGATCGTGTGCTCTTCGAGAGCGTCCGCACGGGATCCCTCGCCGCGCTGAGGCGGGCTTTCCGCGACGAGGATGGGTACGAGCGATACTGCGAGTGGCAGGACGGACACGACTCCCACGTCGCGATCTACTGCAACGCGATGTCGAACGTCAAGGCTCTCGAGGATCTCCTACAGCATGGGACATGGTGCGACGACGTCGAGCTCGTCGAAGGACTGACCGTCGAGGACGATCCGTTCGACGCCAGTCAGGCGAACGACGACCGGTTGTTCCGTTATTACACGCAGGCGTTCAACGACCTCGCGCCCTGCCTGACCGACCTGCGGACCATCGCGAACTCGACGAAGGCAGCCAAGTTGCCCATTGAGGCGGATTCGATCCTCGGCTTCATCAACAACGTCTGGAACCATCGCAGTCGTGAGCAGGGCCAGCGTCCCGCCTTCCACAAGACACACCATCACGGACCATACGTCTTTGCCGACTGCCCCGGTTACGAGGCGGTGCTGCCGGCCGACGGCGTGTACTTGGCGATCGATCACTCCCCGTCGAAGACGACCCAGCCGGTGCCTCTCGTAGTGCCGAGTCTCCGCGCGGCGATGTCCGCGTTCGGCACCGCCATTGCCCACATCGACAACAGGCTGAAGGACGAACAAGCGCGTTCCGCGGTAGAGGCGGAGTGGGGCGAGGCCAAGACCATCGTGGGTTCAGCTACGTAGGATTCTGCACACGTAGGATTCTGCACGCGGTCAGCGGCCGGGGACGCGGTAGGAGAGGATCTGCCAGCCGTCCGGGACCTCGGTGGCAAGTGCCGTCTTGCCTTCCTCGTAGGTGTCGGCGTCAGTGGTGATCTCCTGGGCCTGCGACGGCTCGCGCCCGGCGATGCCTTCGCGGGTGTCGATCATCGCGATCACGTTCATGGTCGTCCGCCTCTCGACGCGTCGTGGCGGCTCCGTCGACGGGGGACCGCGCGCCTGTCAGCAGTATGCGCCAGGTCCGCCGTCGTGACTCGGTGCGCATGTTCTGCAGCATGGAACAGCAGGCACATGAGGCTAGGGGACGGGTCATCGGGCGGCCGGGTGCCGGGCTGGCGGGCGCTCCGGCTTGGGCGGTGAACGGGGAGGTGGCGCGTATCGGCCGGCGCGGCGAGCTGCGGACTGCCGCGGTCCTGGACGAGGCCGCGCGGCGTCATGGCGTCACGGTGCTGCACGATCTGCGCATCCCGGCCCCCGGGGTGAGGGCCAACGTGGATCATGTGGTCGTGTCCGGTCGGCGGGTCCTGTTGATCGACGCGAAGGTGTGGCGTCCCGGGGTCTACTGGACCTTCGCAGGCCGTTCCTTCCGCGGCATGCGGCGTTTCGCGCCTGCCGACAAACGGACGATGGAGATGGCCGAGCGGGGGTTTCGGTCGTTCCTCGCTCGACGGGGCGTCCGGGCTGACGTCGTCCGGCCGCTGGTCGTTGTGTGGCCCTCACGCGCCGGTGTCTTCCGCAAGGGGTTCCTCCGGATGCCCGGTGCCCGGGTCGTGCATGCCGGTGCGCTGGCCCGGACTGTTGCGCGTTTCGCGAGGAGCCGGGCCGATGACCGCGTGGTCGTGGCGCTATCGCAGCTTGTCGCCGATCCGCAACGCCCCGTGCCTTCCGTCGGCGACGGCTCGCACCTGGCCGCGTGAGGGCGCCCGATGGCATCCCGTTCTACGCGTTCTGGCGACATCACCGTGCCGGTGCTCACGATCGCCGTCGTCCTCGCCGTCGTCGCCCACCTGCAGGGTTTCCCTGGGATCCCGCTGGTCTGGCTCGGGCTGCTGGTCGCGTCCTGGTCCGCCATCCCGCCCCAGCTGACAGGCCGCAAGAGCGCCGCCAGCGGCCGTGCGCCGGAGGGCATTCACGAGACGAAGGAGCTCCTGCGCTACCGCAGGCTCTCGGACCTGCGGTGGCGTCTGGTCGTGCCGAACACCGACTGGATGCCTGGCCGGCCCGTCCTCGCGTCGTGGCTCACAGGCGTTGCGGCCGGGATCCTGGCCACGTTCCTGCCACTCGACACCGCCCTCGCGCCCTGGGCGCCGGCCTGTAACGGGGCGGCCTCTGCGATCGTCATCTGGCAGGTCACCGCCTCACATCGGCGCCACGCCACGATCGATGACGTCTGCCCCGGCGTCCGCGTCGACGGCCTCCCCGGTCTGTTCACGCCCACCAAGCGCGCCGTCGTCAACGGCACGCTGTGCGCAGCAGCGACCACGACCGCCGTCGTCCAGGCCCAGCACGTCACCGCTCGCCTCGGAGAGGCGACCCTCTACGGCGACATCGGCCACGCCGTCTTCACGATCACGGCCGTTTGCTGCGCCGCCGGGTTCACGCTCGCCGTCCCGTGGACCCGGGCCGCTCTCGCCCCGTGGCGCACCGTGGTCGCCGCCCGGAAAGTCTGGGCTCCCCGTTGGGCGGCGCTCAAATACGACCCCGCTCCCCGACTCGTGGCGTGCCAGGAAGTAGGCCCGCTCGCGACCTACACCTTCGACGCGCCCGCGTCCCTGGGCGCCGCGGCATTCCAGCCGCTCGGCCCACGCCTACTGCCGACGCTCGGGCCGAACACCAAGGTCGCCCTCCTGGAGACCCCCGACATCGATACCACGGGTGCCCCCGTGCCCGGATCGGCACACGCCACCCGCTTCGACATCGTCGTCTGGCCCGCGGACGCCACACCCGACATCTCCGCACCCGACACCAACGAAGAGACCGCTCGCCTCTTGTCACGTGCCGCGTTCGCGCTCGCTTCCGGCGGCGGGGCCACATTCCACTCGATGGCGCTCACCAGCATCGAGCGGGTCACCGAGCCGTACTCCCCCGCGATCTGGGCCACCCGCTGGGCGCCGCTCGGCGTCACCACGCTGCAGAACTACCGCCAGTCCCCCGCCCGCGGCTCAGTGGGCGCTGCGATCGGTGTCGACGAGGTCGTCGACCATCGCATGGACGGCGGGGTGATGTTCCTCGGCGCGGTGACCGACCACACGGCACGCTTCCAGCACGAGGCCGGCGTCACGTCCGAGGACCTCCGGTGGGCGCTCAGTGAGGACCAGTGGCGCTCGCGGTGGGAACCGGTGCTGGGCCAGAGCGTAAACGCGCCGACCCCGTACAAGGGGCTCACCGTCACCGCGACGTTGGCCGGCGGGCAGGAGGTGCATCTCCAGCCGTTCACGACGCTGCACGGGGAGTCGTCGGAGATCTACATGCAGCCCAAGTACGAGAAGGCGATGGCGGCCGCTATCCCGGGCTCGCCGGCGTTCTGCTCGTTCGCGTACTGGCCGCGCCCGACCGTCGGGCGGGCGACCGAGCGGCACAACCAGGCGTTCACCGTGGCCTGGTCGCAGGAGCCTGTCCCGGGCATCGCGCAGCTGGCCCCGTGTCCGGGCGACGCGCCGCGGTGGGTGATCGCGGGGCACCTGAGCCGGGCCTTCACCGATGCTCGGCTTGCCCGGCCCGAGGTGATCAAGGTGGTGGCGCTGACCGACGCGACGTCACGGCAGCATGTCTGGCGGATCGAGGTGCGCCTCTACGGTGGCGTCACGCTGGCAGACGTGCGTGGTGGTATCGGGCGGCTGCGGCAGTCGCTCGGGGTGCCGTGGTTGCGCGTGGCTGCGGCGCCGGACGGCTGCACGGTGTACGCCGGGGCGTCGCCGCAGCGGGCCCAGCTCGCCCGGCCCGAGCGCGATGCCGCCGCGCTGACGGCGCTCGACTGGGAGCAGGCGTGGCTGGACTCCGGCGTTGCCGGGGCCGGCGCGCTGACACCGTCGCTGACGGGCGTAGGCGCACTGCCGCACAACAAGGACGTGCAGATCCTCGACTTCGCCCTGCCGCCTGGACTGTCCGTTCCTGAGGTTCGCGACGCCACCCACCGGCTGCGGACCGCTACCGGGAACTCGTTCATCGACGTACGGGAGGGATCCGACGGCGCGTCCTCGGCCCGCCTGCTCGTATCCGAGACCGACCCGCTGCCGACCCGGGCCTCCTACGACTACGCCGCGGCCGCCACCCTGGAGGCCCTGCCTTTTGCGACCGGTGTGGACGGCACACCGATCTGTTTCGACCCGGCCGTCTCCCCCCACCTACTCGTCGCAGGCGCGACCGGCGGCGGGAAGTCGGTCACGCTCCAGGCACTGCTGTTCGGCGCGATCGTGCGCGGCTGGGACGTCGTCGTGGCCGACCCGTCCAAGGAAGCCGCCGACTTCGCGTTCGCCAGAGGCTACGTGCGCGCCATCGCGACCGACGTCGACGGGGCTCTGGAGGCTATGCGATGGGTGTACGACGAGGGGGCACGGCGCAAGCGGCTCAACGCCGAGCACGGCGTCGGCTCCTACCGCGAGCTGCCCGCCGACGTACGCCCGAAGCCCCTCATGATCATGATCGACGAGTTCACCTCCCTCATCACGCAAGACGCCGTACCCAAGCTCCCCAAGGACCTCGACGATCCCGATGCCGAGGCCGAACGTGACCGGATCGTGGCCGACAACGCCGCACGAGTCCAGATCGGCGGCCTCGCCGGCCGCATCGCCCGCGAGCTGCGATCGGCAGGTGTCATCCTCGTCCTGGCCACGCAGAAACTCTCCGCGAAGATCCTCGACGGGATTCCCGGCAGTACCGACCTGCGATCCAACCTGGCACGAATTCTCCTGGGGAACGCGTCCAACGGCGACCGGATGGCTGCACTCCGGCTTCCCTTCGAAGCACCCGTCCTCGGCGAACACGTGCCCAAGGGCCGCGGACTGTGGGAGTCGGTCGACGCATCGGCGAAGGTCATCCAGGCCTGGTACGAGCCGGGAAGCCAGACAGAGCTCGCCAAGCAACTGGCCGAGCTCCGCACATCATCCGGGCCATGAGCAACCCTGCACGCCGCCCCCGCGGAGCACCCCACTCCGCCGGCGGCCAGTTCACCCACCACCGTCACGACGAACAGCCCGTCCAACTGCCCCAGCCCATCGAGCGGGTCGATGCCAAGGACTCGGCCGCCGCGCTTCGCTCTGACCTACGCGGCCGATTCCCCGGGACGAAGATCGCGGTGCGCCTGAACCGCGGATCCGGCTACGGCTGGGTCGACGTCGCGTGGAGCGACGGCCCGCGCGAACAGGCAGTTCGGCAGATCGGGCTCGGCTACCAGTACCAGGAGTTCGACACCCTCGACGACTCCTACCGACCGATCAACGCCGACCAGAGCACCCGATACGGGCTCTCCGGCGTGCTCACGCGACGAACGATCGGGCCTACCGGACAGCAGGTGGTCGACGACTGGCTCCGTGGTGCCGGCATCGACCGGTTCGAACGCACCGACCCGGCCGCCGGCACCCGGCGACCTGGCAGTGGCGGGTATGACGACGACCGAGTCCTCACCGACGCCGAGTGCGCCCGGCTCCGCCTGCCCCAGTCGGTCATCGACTACCACCCCACCGCGCGGCTTGCCGCGGAGTGGTATCACCGCCACCTGGATCTGACGAACGACCCGCCGACCTTCGAAGACCGTGGCTGAAGGCCACGACTTCCGGCTACCGCACTCCACCGTGACATGAGCGATATCCCACGGCGCCCCGCAGGCTCACCTGACTCGACGGGCGGCCAGTTCACCGCGACGGCGCGCACACCAGCCCCTCTCCAGCTCGAGGAGACGGCCGCGATCCCGCTGAGCGCACTCGGGCTCACCCCCGGCGGCGTCGAGCACGTCGACGGGTTCGACTTCCAGTCGCCGTACTTCGAATGGGCCGACATCGTCGCCAACGACGACGGCGGCACGTTCCAGGTCCGTGCAGGCGTCAGCCTTGGAGTCCGTGAAGGGCTTTCAGACCTCTTGGAGAACCGCGACGGACCATCCGCGGAAGAGCTTGAGGACTGGTTGGCCGCTCGCGCGCTTCCCATCGAAGCCTGGTTCGCCGACGAATACGGCGTGCGAGAACTGGTCGGCGACGACTGGGACTCGCGCGACGCCGTCGTACTCCTCGACGAACTCGACCCCGCCACCACGACCGACGCGCTCTCCACGCTCCTTGAGTCGAAGACCCGGGCCGTCGCGCTGCACGACGCCGCAGACCCGGGCCACCCTGCCAGCCTGTGGCCCCGGCTCGCCGCCCACCTGCGCGACCTCGACGAACAGGCCGATCAAGCCGTCTGGGCCTACACGAACGCCGCGCTATGGACCGACGGCGACGTCGTCGAACGGCGATCCGGCGGCGGATCGTGGTCGCCCGACGACATCGACCCCGCCAACCGCGCAGCGCTCACACACGAGCTGCGAACGTTCCTGACCCTCCACCGCGACCAGATTTCTCGAGCGCGGGAAGTCGCAGGTGACTACGACGCCGCGCAGATCGGGCACGACCTGTGGCTCACCCGCAACGGCCACGGCACCGGGTTCTGGGACCGTGGGCTCGGGAGCGCGGGAGACGCGTTGAGCGATGCCGTTCGCGGCCACGAATCGCACCTGTCGGTCTCCGACGGCGGCTTGCTGGTCATCGAATAGAGTCCGCAAGCCAGCGAACGTGCCAGCAGCAATCCACACCGGCGGCGCAGCGGGACGGGCCCTCGCCATGCCGGAACACGCCCATCCGCGCACGAACAATGCTCGCGGTCCGCACATCTTCCAGCCATGCGGCAATCCACCACGTCCCCCGGCCCAACTCCGGGCGCGCCCAGCGCCGCCCCGGTGTCCAGCAGCGAGCACGAGCTCGGCACGAGCCTTGACGCTCGGCTCGATGCCGACGACATCGAGTCGCCATGGTACGACCCGGACGATCCCTTCCACGCTGACCTGATCGAGGAGGAGGCCCGAAGCCGAACCTGATCCATGCCGCGTGCCGCCGCACTCCACCTGGGCATGAGTACCGGCGCCACCGCACGCACGCGCCACCCGGCAGGAGCCCCAGATTCCACCGGCGGGCAATTCGCGCCCGAAGCGCGAGCCGAGTCCAGCATCGATCTCGCGCATCCTGCCCCGCCCGTCACGGGCCCCGATCTCGGGGTCTTCAGGCGACGCTACGACACCGTGGCGGCGAAACTGGAAGCCATCCACGGCGAGCTGGACGCGAACGTCGCCGCGCTCGCGGGCGACGCCGAGTGGAACGCGTACCTTCGTATGGCCGCTCTGCTGCCCAGATACTCGTTCAACAACCAGCTCCTGATTCTCTGGCAGATGCCCGACGCAACCCGGGTCGCCAGCTTCAAGACCTGGAAGAAGCTGGGGCGCTGGGTCCGCAAGGACGAGAAGGGCCTGGTCATCCTTCGCCCGAGGATCGTGCGCGCACAGCCCGAGGGGAGCGACGACGGGTCGCCCCAGGGCGAGGAGAACACACCAAGAGAGAAGCTTGTCGGATTCACCGTCGGGAAGACTTTCGACGTGTCTCAGACCGACGGTGAACCGCTGCCGGAGATGGACTACACGCTGTCCGCCGAGCCCCCTGACGGGCTGATCGACGATCTGGAGGGCGCCATCTCTTCGGCTGGCTACTCGCTGAGGTATGAACCGATCGACGGTGGCCGCGAGGGGTACACGACACGGTCGACGAAACAGGTGGTCGTGAACTCGCTCCTCGGCCAAGGCAACCGAGCCGAGGTCCTGGCCCATGAGCTCGGGCACATTGCCGCAGGGCATCTCGACAAGTTCGACAAATACCACACAGGTCACGGGGGACAGCGTGGCCGGATGGAACTCGAGGCCGAAGCGATCTCCTATGTGCTTCTACGCAGCCAGGGCATGCAGATCGCCGAGGCCAAGGGTCCCGCTGCCTATGTGGCCGGCTGGACGAGCGAGGAACCAGACCTCGTCAAGGACGCGGGCGCGCGGGTCGCCGACGTGGTCAAAGATCTGCTCGAGTCCGGCCGGTTCCGCAACACCGTGGTCTGAGGCCGACCCCCATAGGAAATCTGGCACGGTCGCCGTTCTGGCTGGCGCCGGGCGACGGCGCGTGTGCACGCTACGCCTTGCAGGTGCGCATGTTCACGTGCCCCGCCGCCGGTGAAAGGAACCCGCCAGTGCCGACCTCGCGCCACGTACTCGGAATCGTTGTGCTCCTCGCCCTGACCGCATGCGCCGGACCCTCGTCGCCGTCCGAGATGGCCGCCGAACTCGACCATGCCGCCTCCTCGGGCGATGCCGAGGCCTTCAGGACGCTCCTTGGCACTCCCGCCGATTCGGAAACGGCCGCGATCGTCGAGCAGGCATCCGGCAGCGCGATCGCGCTCGTCGATCCCGACTTCAGCGCCTCCGGCCGCGACATCCTGCTCGACGGACATCGGTTCGGAACGGTGACTGATGGCGGCAGCGTCGCGGTTGGCTCGCCGGCCGTTCTTCTCATCGAACCAGCGATGGGCTGGCGGGTAGCGGGCGCGACACCAGGCCGGGCTGGTGACTACGCGCTGCTGCCTGGCGGAAGCTATCGCCTGGTCGACACCGGCGGCCAGGACCTCTTCATGCCCGTTCTCGACGGTGAGCCGGTCGAGGATGGCGGGCATGTGACGGCCACCTGGGCCGACCGGATCTCCCTCGAGTGGCAGCTCACCGACCGCGGACTCGATACTGCACGGACCGCCGCTGCAGCCGCCCTGAACACCTGCGACTCAGGATGTTCGACCGCAGATGACGTCGTCCTGACCACCACGAGCACGATCACACGATCCGCGCTCCAGGTGGCCCCGCAAGGCGACGGGAACCTCGAAGTGACTGCGTCCGACGTGCCGGTCCGCTTCGATTCCCCCTTCTCCTCAACCGCCACAACGGTCCGCGGCGCGGCGGTGTTCACGGTCCCGCTCACGTTCGACGGCGACGCCCTGGTCGCCGGCGAGGTCCGAGCGGAGCTGACCTGAGCCTCACGCCCTGATCTGCCCTGTCCGCGTGAACAGGTCAGCGAACGCCGCTCGGAACTCGCGTGGCAGGCCGCGCCGGGCATGGGCGTGGTTTGCCATCCGTCGGGCAACCGGCATCGCAACATCAGGCCGTCCTGCGCCCGCGCATGCCGTGACGACGTCCATTCCCTGCCGCCACCGGTTCACGCTTCCGTCGAGGTCGACGAGGGCGGACACCGCGTTGAGCAGTCCGAACAGCCGGTCCGGCCGCTCGTTCGGCCAGTTCACCAGCGACGGGTCGGCCAGCACCTTGACCGGGTCGGCCAGGTCCGATATTGCCAGCCATGCCAGAAGTTCCGTCGTCGCGCCGTCGCCGACGAGCGCCCTGAGCAGCAGGTCCCGCAGGTCCGCGTCGTGGGCCGGGACGAGAGCGAGAGCGTCGATGGCGTTCGCCCACGACCGCTGGCTCGGCCACGGACCGGACTGGGCTACCAGGTCATCCGGCACGGCGTCGAGCAGGTCGGGACGATGCCGCAGGAACCCTGTGACCAGCGCGACGGCGCGGGCCCGGTCGGCCGGGCCGCCGTCGGTCAGGTACGAGTCCGGGCGCGGCACGGCAACCTGGCTGAACGCTGTGCCCACGTTGCTCAGCCACTCGCCCGAGTCCACATGCCAGTCCAGGTGCGCGAAGCGGTTAGCCACCGGAGCGGGAAGATCGACGCCGTCGACCGCGATGCTGGGCGGGTTCCCGATCGCGACGATCGACACCGACTCGGGCAGCCGGAACTCTCCCACGTAGCGTTCCTGCAAGATCCGCAGGAACGCCTTGAACGTCGATTGGGCCGTGGTGATCTCGTCCACCACGAGCAGCCCTGACTCGGCCTCCGCGAGCCGTACAGCCCACGACAGCGGTGAGTAGACCACACGTCCGCCGTCCTCCATGGGTAGTCCCATGAAGTCGACTGCCTCGCGTGAGGACGCCGAGATCGTCTCGACATGACGGCCCCAGGCCCGCCCGTAGCGCTCGATCTTGCTGGTCTTTGCCTGGCCCGGGTCGCCCATCACCAGGACAGGAACGTTCGCCCGAACGAGCGTGGCAAGCGCCCGCATCATGACCGACGACGTGCTGGACATAGTCACCCCTGATTACCTGGGGCCGTGGATCGGCCCGCTCATCAGGACAGATGTGCGGAAGCCTCCAACACGGCGCCGAGAACGTCATACGGGCCGGTGTGCTCGGTCGCCGGTTTGAGGCGTTCGCGCAGCAGCACATGGACCTGCTTCACGCAGCCGAACTCCGCGGTGTCGCCGTCGGTCAGCACCTCGTAGCCGCCGTCGCTGATGACGACCGCGATGCCATGTCCTTGTTCCCACTCGAGCTGCACGGCGCCCTCTTCGGTCGGGAAGATCCACGGCTCGGGCAGTCGCTCCTGCATGATCCACGTGAGCAGAGGCCGGACCGCGAGCAGCGCAGCATGTGAGACGGGCTCCCCGCGATTCTCACCGAGCCACCCTGATGTCAGCGCCGCGAGTTCTCGCAGCCGTGCTTCGAAATCCCTCATCGTGCTCTCACTCCTTCAGCGGGATCGGGACAGTGCGGATCCAGTCGGGCACGCTCGCGGCCGCATCGTCGGGGGCCGGATTCACGATCGCTGCGATCACCGGCACGCGGGAGGTCTGCCGGGCGGGCCAGGGCGTGTAGCCGTCGGTCATCACGACCACGACGCTCGGGCGCGGACGAGCGGACAGCGCGTGCGCGATCCCCTCACGCATGTCCGTCCCACCGCGCCCCACGGTCTCGGCCAACCCGCTCGGACGGCCGTACCTGCGCGACTCGTGCACGACGGCGTCCACATCGGTGATCACCAGATCCTCGCCCTGCACTCGCATGCGCCGGGCAATCCCGACGATCTCACTGGTGACCGCGTTCAGGTCATCGCTCGACATCGACCCCGACGTGTCACGCACGACATGCACGCGCGGCACGGGGTCCACCAGCGCAGGCAGCACGAGACGCTTACCAGCCCCACCAGGCGCGAGCACCCGTGCCTCGTGACGACGGACGTTACGCCGCCGGTACGACTCCGCCGTCGCCCCCGCCCGAGCGCGCACGGCACCGCGCAGCGTGCGGCCCAAGACCTTTTGCCACGGCACCAGCGGCGGGGTCAGCACGAGGTCAGCGTGCTCGACAAGACCGCCGGGCACGCTCCCGCGCGCCCTGGCCGCAGCCTCACGGATCGCAGCAGCCACGGAGACTCGCACGCGTGCACGCTCCGAGCCCGTAGCGCGCGGCGCCGCGCCGCCCAGATCGTCCTCCTCGCCCAGTTCGCATGGGGCAGGAATACCGCCCGACCCGGAACCGCATCCCGACCAACCGTTACCGTGCCCGACGTCGGACGAGCCACCGGGAGTGCCGCCCTCATGGTGGCTTCGCTCCTGCGGAGCGCCTGCGCCTTGCAGCCGGTCCTGGAGTGACCGGTAGTAGTAGTGCGGCGTCTGGTGGTCGGGCTCGCTCAGGCTCGCAGGAAGGACGAGCCCATACGGGTTGTCGTCGTCGAACATCTCGCAGCCGCCGTCGCGCAGGTCGTCGTTGATCGCGGCGTCGGCCGCGACGTTCCACACATGGCGCATGCCTGGCTCAAGACCGAGGTCCTCGGCAAGCGCGGCATGGTCGGCGAACAGGTGCGAGCACTCGTGCAGGAGTGCCTGGCCGCAGTACCCGGGCCCGAGCGGGACCACCGCGTCGAAGTCGATGTAGCACCGGTGAGCCGCGTCGACGGCGAACGTGCCCAGCCCTGGTGCGTCGACGAAGCGCAGGCTGAACAGCATCGACGCCATGTAGGGCATCCGCTCCAGCGCCAGAGCTGTCCACGCCTGAACATGCGCGACCTGTGCCGTGGTCAACGGCCGGAGGGCAGTACGCAAGGGCGCCGTCATACTGTGCGGATGTGCGGCAGGAGCACAGTTCGCGCCCCGACGTATTCCTCGGTGGGACTCTCCTCGGTCGCTCCGGGAGCCGGGTCGGCGGACCCGCAGGAGGTGTGCCTGAGCCAGTGGTCGTCCAGGTGTCGCGGAATCCGTCAGGTTGTCACCCCGTAGGTCCGCCCAGGTAGTCGCCCAGTTCGACGACCGGCTACGGAGACCAGCGTCGATGCGCGCCTGGTCGACCCAGCTTGAAGTTGATGGCTACAGCCGGGCTTTGAGGAAGCTGCCCAGACACAGCACGGGTGCCACGACGCTCAGCCCTGCCCCGATCAGGACAGCGGCAAGGGAGAGATCGGGGATCCGGGTCAGATAGACCACAGCCATGACCAGATAGGCGATCACCCAAAAGACCAGGACGAACATCAGCCGGTCGCGACGTGCCAGGGGTAGGGGGTGGTGCCGGGCGGCCCACCAGGCGCCACCGAGCGGCACCGCGCCCATGAGGACGCCGAACGCCGCGGCCTGGCTCAGATCGGCGCCGGTCACCGATGCCAGTCGGCCCGCGATGAGCCCGGCGGTCACCGCGAACAACGCCAGCGACACCAGGTAACCGGCCCTGATCCGGGGATCTGTGCGATGGACCAGGATGAACTCGATCCCGGGCGCGACTTCCTCCTGTCGTTTCACGATCTGATCCGGCAGGCATGTGGGTGACCACGCCACGACAACCTCGATCGCTCCGTCGCCGGCAGCGCCGACGATAGCGTCGAGGTCGGCAGCAGAGCCCGGTGGAGCATCAGACCCGGATCGGATGACGCGTACGACGTCGAGCCCGAGAAACCGGGCGTGAGCGCGGCAATCGGACTCCTGACGGTCCGGCGGGGCCTGGCCCGGGGCACGATCGGGGATGTAGATCGCAGCCCTGGTCACGCCAGGAGCCTACCAACGTGGCTCCCACCGTTGAAGCACACTCGAATGCGCCCGAGCACCGTCCTCGGGGACGGCCGCCTTCCTGCCGTTCCGGCGTCCACCAGGGTCCAGAGACCGGGGAACACCTTGGCGGTATCGCGCTCCAGGTCAGGGCACTTGTGTCACCGAGAACCAGGAGCGGCTCAAGCAGCAGCTTGTCGCTGATGTCGGCGAGAAGGAGGAGCGCCCCCAAGGCCGGCGGACATCGCCGGACGACGGCCCGCTGTGGTGTCCAGCCCGTACTCTGTGCTCCCACCGACGTACTGCGGAACCTCGCCGTCCGTAGAACGGGGGCGGGTGGGTCACCTGCTGGGTTGCTCGATCGACAGGAACTGGCTCCGGTGCAGGAGCCCGCCACGTGAGATCCATCCCGGCACGGCGATGTCGTCGCTGTGGGTGATCCGGATCGTCGAAGTGTCCCATGCCGGGAGCCATCCGAATCTTCGGGACCGGGCGATGGTACGGGCCGGGATCTGTGTCGTGACCTGGCCGTGTTCCCGGGTCACGGGCCATCGGCCGGGCCGGGCACGCTGCAACAGCATCACTCCGTCCGGACTACGGGTCGTCCACCAGAACGGGCGGCGGACCACAGCGGAGAGAGCCTCGGCGTCCCGTGCGGCGATGTACCCGTCGGCGACAGAGACCGGACCGTCGGCCGGCGGCAGTGTGCGTGGCATGGCGTTCATCATGACAGTCCTCCAGGACCCGTCGTACGGATGGCCGGGAACGCGAGTGCCTGTCGCGGCCCGGCGATGTCGAAGCTCTGCAGCGCGTCGTACAAGACTTCCAGAAGCGTCTGGAGACGAGCGGGCGCTGCGTCCGGGAGTCGGTGTCGGGCGCCGATCTCGACCTGCACGGCACGGAGTTGCCCCAGGCCTTGTACGGCGGCGGTCACCCGGCGCGCGCTGGCGCCGGTGAACTGTTCGTCGACGTCCACGACCAGGCGCCCGTCGGAAAGGAGCGCGGCGACGAACTGGTGCGGTATGCGCCCGCTGCCCAGGCCAAGCCCGAGGTCCGGCCGTCCCGGCCTGGCGGCCGCGCCGTGAAGATCGATCACGCGTTCGACCATATCGGCCCCGACCAACGCGGTCTTGGCCGGGTGCAGCAAGTCATAGTTCGCATCCGCGCCCGCATCGAGGGTGACCACAGCCCCGCATCCGACCGCCTCCGCGACGGCCAGGGCCAGTCCACCCGTTCCGCGGTCGGCCAGTTTCGTCTTGCCGTCGCGCCGGTGGTTCACGCCGTGCACCGCGGTCAGGATCGTGTCCGGCCTCCTGGTGGCCGGCAGGACGAAGACCCCTTGATGGGGCTCCTCGACTGGCACGAGACTGGTCAGCAGGTCGCGATCGCCGTCGTACCGGTTCGCGGCGAACGCTGCTTCCAGTTCACTCCACCGTGCGACCGTCGGCCGCAGGCCACGCCCCGGGTCAGCGGCAGCACCGGCAGCTACAGCAGGTGCGGGCCGCACAGCCCGCGGCCGATGTTGCTCGCGTTCGGCCTGCTGGTCGGGTGGCGCGTCGGGGCTCCAGGCCCGGCGCCGCGAGTCCGACGGCGCCCGCCACGACCACCCCTCCCCCGACGTCGTAGGGTCTCCGGGTTCGTCCAGGTCGGTCACTGGCCAGTGCAGCACAAGGCTCCCGTGTGGGCGGTGCAGCACTGTCGTCTCGTCGCGCGCGACGACGTCGGGAGCAGGCAGTACCGGGTGCGGCCACCACTCCACGCCGACCTGTCCGCCACGGTGGCGGCTGTCGAATTGCTGGATCGCCGCGCACAGCCGCGCTACGAGGCGCGTGGCGTCCGGTCCTTTGCCCACTGCCCCGAGCTCGACGTCCTGCCCGTCCCGCCGGCGGGTCATCACCGCGATCGAGCCGCCCTCGACGACGCCGGCGAGGAAGGCGTACCGGTCTCCCAGGTCTGCGGGCTCGTCCGCCGAGACCGTGACTGCGCCCGGCGTCACGCAGGTCAGGTACGCCAGCAGGTCGATCCATGTCTCCTGCACGTCGAACCGCACCCCGGACCAGGCAAACTCGGGCATCGCGTTCGGGATCCGTGCGTCGAGCGCGAAGGTTTCCGGGACCGCGGTCTCGAACGTCAAGGTCACGTCCTTGCCGGAGGGACCCAGCACCTTCTGTGCGGGATGCTCGTGCACGCTGCCTCCTTGGGCGAGCACGAAGCCCGCCCACAGGACGGACCGGGCCACGAAACGGTCGCCGTCGCGCACGAGCCCGACGACGCGTTGCAGCCGGGGCCCGGTGCGCAGCGGGACCACCAGGACGCCGCCCTGGGCCAGTGCGGCCAGCCACGCGGGAGGGATGTCGCTGACCGCTGTGGTCACGACGATTCGGTCGAACTGGCCGAAGCCCAGCGCCTGGGTCGCATCGGCCGTGACGACCCGCACCGTGTCCGCCAGGCCGATCCGCATCAGGCCGATGCTGGTACGGGTCGTGACCTCGGGGTCGATGTCGACAGTCACGACCCGGCCGCGGGCTCCCACGATGTGGGCCAGCATCGCCGCGTTCGGCCCGCCGGCGCCGATCTCCAGGACCCGCATCCCGGGCGCCAGATCGGCTTGGGCGAGCATGCCAGCGTGAATGTACGGGGCGGTCAGGGAAGCTGTGCGTCGACCGATCGCGTTGAGGCCGGTCGGTACAGCCCGGTGCACCTGGTAGGCGTCCGCCGCAGGGATGCCCGCGGGGAGGAACACCTCCCGTGGAACCGTCGCGAACGCGCGCGCGATCGCGGGATCGTCCAGCACCCCTTCCGCGGTCATTTCCTCGACCATCCGCCGACGAAGCGCCTCCGGCGAGGAATCGACGACGGTAGTTGGCGGCGTGACCACGACCGTGTCGGGCCTGAACGAGATACCAGCCACGCTCCCGGCGGTGACGTCGCCCTTGAGGTGATACCGGGCAGGGGTGCCGAACTCTTCGAACCGAGGCGTTGCCATCGCGGTATTCCCGTCCTTCTTCGTCTGTGGAGGCGGTGCTGGTGCCCGGCCTGTGGTTCGAGTGACTGTTCCCCCGCTGCCACCGACAGGGTGCCGGATCGGTTGTGCCGTCAGCGGGCCGGCGCGCTGGTGGCCGGTTCGCGGCCCAGGATGCGGTCGGCGAGGCGATGGACGGGCAGGACGAGGTCGTCGTAGCCGTCCAGGTCGTCGCGGCTGAGGATCCGGGCGATGACCAGCAGCTGGGAGAGCTGGCCGTCGGGGGTGTCCAAGTAATCGCGCAGCCGCTGGTGAAGCTGGTCGGCGAGGTCGGGCACGAGCATGGCGTGGCAGTACAACATTGCAGCGTCATACCCGGCCGGCGCGACGCCCCAGCCCTCCCAGTCGTAGATGCCGAATTCCGGCCCGGCGACGTTGGTCCAGGCCAGGTCGGTGTGCGCGGTCGGCCACCGCGAGACGGTCGGGTCGGCCCAGCCTCCGAAGTACCTACGGATCTCGGTGGTGACCGCGTCCTGGTCGTAGAACTCCCGGTCCGTGCGCGTGCCCGGGATCGCCCCAAGGGCCTGCTCGAGGCCGTCGAACCAGCTGCCCGGCAGGTCGGGACCGGTGGTGATGGCGCGTGTCGCGGACACCGGTGCGCCCGGCAGGAGGGTCATCGCCTCGATCCGGAACCACCAGTCCTCCTCACGGATCTCGGTCAGGTCCACCACGACCGGCTTCGGCACGCCGACGACCGCGCTGGCCTCGGCGTTCCCGTTCCAGAGATACCCGGCCGCATCCCCGCGCCGGGGTGGTGAGCCGACGATCCTGAGCCATGCACTCTCACCGCCGCGCCTGGCCGGCGCACCAGCGGTGCGGTCGAACGTGCCGGACTGGATCGGGCCGGTCAGCTCGTAACCCATCTCGCGGGCTCCGGCGCGTAGTCCGTCATGCAGTCGACGGCGGTAGGCGACGTCGCGGAGGTCTTCGACGGTCTCGGTCATCTGAACGTCTCCTTCGTCAGGGCTTCGTCGGACAAGACGATCCCGTCACTGCGGTCGCCGGTCCGGAACAGTCGGTGCACGGCTTCGGGTCCCGGGCAGGGATCATGGCACGGGCCAAGGCGTCGAGTGCGGTGAGCAGTGGTGCCGACAGCAGCCCCGGATACCGTGCCTCTCTTGTGCCAACCCAGAGCAGTCGGTCAAATAGCGCCCTTGTTCCGTCACGCCGAGGGTGTCGCCGTGGATCCGCAGGAGGTGTGTGCCTGACCCGGTGGCCTTCCAGGGGCCGAGGAATCCGAGATCGGTCATGGCGAAGCTGTACCCCGCCGCGGTCAGCGCGTGTTCGACCTGCCGCATGGTCGCCGGGACGGCCGTTGGGAGGTGCGCGGCCAGGCTCGCGGTCGGCCGGTCGCCTATCAGTGCTGGTCGGCGTTGCTCACGGGCCGGATGATGCCTTCGCTGATCGCGTCCGCCAGGGAGAGCCGTTGCTGGTTCGGGCCGAACGGGATCCGCTCGTCGAGAAGGTCTTCCAGGATGGAGTCCGACGCGTTCGGGTCGTCCAGGTAGGTATCCACAGCCAGTGCCATCCGCATGACGATCTTCCGGTAGTGCTGCCGTGTGTCGTCGGGGAGATAGCTGGCCGTCAGGTTGTGCGGGTCAACCTGGATCTCTGCCAGGCGCCGCTTGAGCGCGAGCTTGAACCTGCGTGCCTTGATCTGCCACCGCAGCATCTGCCGCGTGCTGATCTCGCCGGTACTCCTCTTGTCGTGTTGGGTGACCTCCTGCCACCGGACGTCGTTCCTCATGCGGGCGAGGCTGGCGCGGACCTTGTCGGCACCGATGTCGGCCACGAGGCGTTCGAAGGCGTCGTCATCGCGCATCGCTTCCCGGGTCAGTGCGTCGATCATCTTGTTGTTCATGGCGTTCTCCTGCGTGGTGGATGTGCTCCGCGAGCGCGCGTGCTAGCTGACGTCTCAACCGGGAATCTGCGGACGGTCCCGGCCAGCGGCAGCGAGCTCCGGCCCGATCGCGGGCCGGGATGGGCCGTGGTCAAGCCGGTGGGGCCGCCCGACTCGAAGTCCCGGGCACGACAGGTACAAGGCGTTCGGTACCGTCGATCACCGTCGCCGTGGTCGCCCTGGCTGTGGCCGTCGTGTCCCAGTCGCGGATCGGCTCGCGGCTGTCGTCCCGTCCGGCCACAGCGGCCGGGGCGAGGAGCTGTCGCTGGGGCACCGGCTCGGGTTCCACGCCGTCGGCCGCCGCGGGCTCCGGGAACGGATGCTGGGTATCTGGTGGCGTATCCGGTTCACGTGCCGGCTGCCTGGCGCGTTTGGATGAGCTCGCGGGCGCGGACGATGTAGGTGCGCCCCTCGGGATACACCGCGGGCCCTTGCCATGCCTTCTGCTGCGATTCCGTGCAGCCGGTCATCGGCAGCACGGTCCGTTCCTGCGCATCCCACGCCAGGGTTTCGGCCAGTGGATCGGGCTGTTGGTTCTCGGTCGGGCCCTGATATCCGCGCTCGGACGTGTTGTGCGCGACCACTGGTGCTCGGACGCCCAGTTCGATGGCGTGCTCGGCGGCCCGGCGTGCTGCGTGCTGGCCGAAGGTGAGGAGGTCCAGGTCGCGCACCTCCCGGATTCTGTTGCACAGGTTCAGGTCGCGCACGTCCATGGCCGCCTGCCATTCACGCATGTACAGGTCGTCCATACCGGCGCGGCGGAACACTGCCGCAGGATCGAGGTAGACATGCACGGTGTCCGTGCGGTGCTGATGCACCTCGCCGTCGGGCGCGACCAGCGCGACGAGTCTGCGCACGAGTGCTGCGGCGTCGGAATCCGCATTCGCGCCCAGGGCCAGGTCGAGGCCCCGATGTTCCCGACCGCGGCCGTCACCGCACGGGCGATCTCGCCTGCGAACTCAGCCTCTTGCCCGTCGACCAGTGGCATCCTCCCCAGCCCCGTCAGCCCTGCCGTGGTCTGTTTCCGGAGCCGCTCGAGCGACCCTGCTGGACGCGAGCCACCGAAGGCCGACCATACTGCCGTGATCTCGATCCGGTCCGTCATGCCGTGTGTTCCCTTCGCCGGCGCCCCTGCGGTGCCGATCTGAATCTCTCGGTGGACAGCCGCTCTGGCGCGGGCTGATCCGGTCGCTTTCGATGACTATGCGGAGGAGCAGATGCTCGATCGATGGTCAACGAGCGTGTGGTGCTCGGGTCGGTGCCGCCGACGTGGCAGTCGTCGCACTGCTGGCGTCGGCGGCACCGACCTGTTCACCACGTGCCTGTCACAGCTCCACGACCGGTGTGGCGTTGCGTGTGGCGGCCAGGCGGTCCAGCAGCTTGTTGTACGGCGCGAATGCCCTGTTGACCTGGTCGAGGTTGAGGTACCGGGCGGGGTCGTACTGGTGGGACGGGGTGCCCTTTGGCTTGGCGATGACCTCGACCAGGTGCTTCTCGTCGTCGGCGGTCCAGGCAGCTCCGATCGCGGCGTACAGGCGGGGTACCTCCGCGACCGGGTTGGCGGCGAGCTGGTGGTAGGGCACGTCGATGATCGAGGCTGGGGGCAGGTCCTTGCGCAGTTCCAGGCCGCGCTGTACCTGCCCGACCAGGTGGTCCAGGACGAACCTGCCGATCTCCTGACGGTCGACGTCGTACTGGTACAGCCCCCAGAAGGTCTCCACCAGGCTGCAGGCTGAGCCGATGACCGAGACGGGGTCGCGGTGAGTCCACACGAACGTCGCGTCCGGGAACACGCTGCGGATCTTGTCCAGGTCGCCCAGGTATGCCGGGTACTTCAGGACCCACCGCCTCGGCTGGCGCCCGTGCTGGAGGACCTGCAGTCCCAGTTTCAGGTCTTCGTAGTCGCGGGTCATGTCGTGGCTGGCCACCCAGGCGCGGTAGCCGGGCATCAGGCCGTGCAAGGCCTCCCAGTGGCTGCCGTGGACCGGCATCGACTCCTCAGGCCGGTCGGCGTGGATGGGGTGGATGTGCCGGATGTCCGGCGCGAGGCGCTGCATCATGTCGGCGCCCCGCTGGATCTGCTTGGCCACCCGGCCGGCCGCCCGCGGATCCTCGAGGTCCGTGTGCGCCAGCTCCCACATCAGTGGGGCCCGGTGGTGAGGGGAAGCGGACAAGACCCGGTGAGTCAACGTCGTGGCGGTGCGCGGCAGCCCGCACACGATCACCGGGTTGGTGATCGGCTCGTCGGCGACCTCGGGGTGCTCGGACAGCACGCGGTTGATGCGCAGCTTGTTGAGGTACCGTCCCTTGACCTCGGCCAGGGTCAGGGCCCAGCCCAGCGGTGAGAGCCGGGAGATCTGGGCCGCGCCGGCCACGATCTGGCTGAGCTCGTCGGCGAACGGTCGGTCGGCGGATCCGTGCTTCTTCTCGATCTGGGCGGCTGCCTTCGCCCAGGTCCCCTCTGGGTCCGCCTGCCCTTTGATGACCGGGGCGAGGACGGCGTTCAGCATGCGGGTGGTGCGGGGGGTGCGGTTCACAGGTTCTCCTTCTGCTAGATCACTTATTCGGGCAGGACATATCAGGGGCGGGGCATCGTCTCGGGCTGGCGGAGCCGAACCGGCAGGGCCTGCGGCCGGCGGAACCGGATGTCGGGTGCCCAGCGGACCTCCGAAGCGCCGGCGTCAAGTACGGGTTCTACGCGGCGCAGGAGGACCTCGACGGCAGTCCGGACGATCAGGCGGGCCGGCCGCTGTCCGGGGCAGCGGCGTGAGCCCGCACCCCATGCCAGGTGCGCGCGGTTGCCGAGTTCCTCCCATGGGCTCTCGCCGCGGATTTCCGGGTCCGAGGCGGCCGCTCCGGCTGCTAGGAGAACCGCGTCCCCGCTGTTGACCCACGTGGTCTCGCTCAGCAAGCGGCCTGTCTTGAGGGCGAACCGCGGCGCCAGCAGGCTCACCGGCGATGCGTACCACAAGACCTCGTCGAGAGCCTCGTCGGTTCCCAGCCGCCCGCCGGCCAGCCGTCGGCGGAACTGCTGGTCGGTCAGGGCCAGGAGCAGCGTCTGGCCCAGCCATGCCTGCACGCCCCGACTGGCGCCGGCCACCAAGGAAAGCAGACCCCCCACCGCCTCGCGGTCGTCCCCGTACGCGCTGTGTTGTGCGAGCAGGCCGAAGGGGGTGAGCTCGCCGCCGGCGTCGCGCATCACCTGCCCGCTGAGCAGAAAGCTCAGATCGTCAATAATCGACGCGTCCGCTTGCCCGGCGGCGAGGTCGTCAGCGAGCTCGAAGACCTGGCGCCCGGTTTCGAGATCCAGACCCAGGGCCGCGCCGAGGGCGCGGCGCGCCACCGGCACCACGTACTCTGCCATCAGATCGGCCCGCTGCATGGAGGCCAGCTTGTCGACCAGGTCGTCGCACACACTGCCCGTGACGCGCTTGATCTGCGCCGCGTCGACGGCGGCGAGCACCTCCTCGAGCGGGGCACGCAACCGAGCATGAACCGGCCCTGCAGCTGTCTCCACCGTCTGCCCGGCCTCAAGCTGGAACGGCCGCAAGATCGCGGGCAGCGGCCCGTGGCGCTCGCGGTTCCACACGCTGGCGTCGGTGGTGACCAGGCCGGACTCGCGGCCGAGTTTGACGATCGTCGAGTATCCCGTTACGAGCCAGGCGCGAACGCCCGCTTCCACCTCGACGGGGGTGATGTCGCCCCATCGTTTGCGCAGCCCGGTCCAGGCGGACTCGACGTCGGGTGCCGCGAGGACGTCGGCAAGCACCGGGACGTCTGCCGGGCTGTGCAAGTGCATCGGGGACTGGACAAAGGGGGCCATGGCCAGTGAGCCGGGCTCGCTCACGGCCGGGTACGTGGGTGGACTGGGGTAGTCATGCATTCTGGGGGGTCTCCCGGGGGTCAGGTCATGGAGCTGGGGGCCGCGGCTACCTGGGTGAGTGCGGCGTCGAGGCTGCGTGCGGCGCGGTGGGCGAGGGCCAGGACGTGGTCGACGTCCTCGCGTGGGAGCGGTGTGGTCAGGCCGGCGGCGTGGAGAGTCACGACGGCCTGGGCCCGGGTGGTGTTGCTCAGGTGGGGTGCGACCCAGCGCGCCGAGAGGAGGTCTCGGGCCACATACCCGTCGCCGGCGGCAGTCAGAGCAGCGGTGAGAGCAGATCCGACCGCATGGGCTCGGGGATGGTCGGGGTCCATCAGGCCGAGCAACAGCAGGGTCGCGCGGGCGCGGAACACCTCCAGGCCAGGATTCTGGTCCAGGCTGTCGACGTACTGCTCGACCTCGTCGGGCGCCAGGCGGGGCGGGTGGTCGGCGGCGAGCCCGGTGAGACCGGCCAGGATGACAGCCACCAGTCCCTCCCACGGCTCCTGGCGGCGCGTGTGCGCGACCAGGTCGCGCGCGGCGTCGTACTCCGCGGCGCTGATGTGTGCGAGCACGGCGATCTGGCGGCCGTCCAGGAGCCGTTCGCCGACACCGTGGTGCTCGCGAGCCGCCGTGAGCGCCTCGGTCCAGCGTCCGGCCTGCACGAGGGCGTGGCCGCCGTCGGCGAGCAGGACGGACCAGGTGAATTTGGCGAGGGTGGGCAGCTCGTCGGGGGCGAGTTCCGTGATGTCGTAGTCGTGGCCGTCGATTCGGGCGGGCGTGTCGGTGGTGACGGCGTGGTGGAGGGCGGTGAGTATGCGGTGGGCGGCTGGTCCGTCTCCGGCTCGGGTGCGCAGGCGGGCGATGTTGACCAGGGGCTGCAGTGCCCAGGTGGCGTGGAGCTCGCCCAGTGGGGCATGGCGGCGGAAGACGTCGTATTGAGCCGTGCACAGTTCGCTGGCCTGGCGGGCGTGGCCGACGTCGGACAGGAGCAGGGCCGCGAGGTTCAGGGCGCGGGTCGCCGCGGTGATGCGGTCGTTCGCGTCGGGGTGGGTGTCGGCGGCGTCGGCGTGGGTGTCGAGGTCGGTGATGCGGTCGGCTGGCGCCTGGCAGGCTGGCCGGTCGCGTGGGACCAGCGGGAACCAGGCCGGCGCGGCGGCGAGTGGGCTGTCGAGGGTGGTGAACACTGGCGTGATCTCCTCGAGTTGGAGGCGGGATGAGAGGGGGGGTCAGTCGTCGAACACGGCTGCGGCCGCGGCGTGAGCGAGGCGGGCCTGGTCGGTGGGTGAGAGTCCGATCCGGTTCCACGCGAACAGCACGTGGTGGGCCAGGACACTGCGCACGCCGCGCTCGAGCAGGCCGCCGGTGTGGTCGACGCCGATGCTGGTCCCGGCCTGGGCGTAGGCGTCGGCCCAGGGCAGCAGCCAGGACATGTGCCCTTCGTCCAGCACGCGGACTGTGTCGAGCTGAAGGCGGCGGCGCACCTGCGCGACCTCGTCGCGCGTCGGGGCCGCCTGGCCGGGCTGGAAGGCGCGGTGCTTGGCTACCCGGTGCCACACGTCGCCTTGCTCGTACCAGTCCTGCCGTGCGGTGCGCAGCATGAGGGTGCACAGCAGAAGCGAGACCTGGCCGCGCTGATCGGCGGGTTCTGGGCGAGCGTGCCGGTCGGTGAGGTAGGCCAGCACGTGCCGGCTGTCGCGGGTGAAGAGCTCGTGGGCAGTGCGCATCGCGCGGTCCCCGCCGAACGCTCGGTTCTCGGGCTCGTAGGTGGTGACCACCCATTCGGCGAGTACGCCGTCGCCGATCATCCGGTGCAGGCGGTGGTAGAGGGCTGTGGCCTCGTCCGGTCGAGCGTGGAAACGCAGCCTCCACCAGGGGGCCTTGCGGATGAAGAACCAGCTGGCTGGCTCGGAGGTGTCGCCGGACAGCTTGCTGAGGTGGCTGATCGCGGCGGCCTCCCCGGCGGCGCGCTCGGCGAACCGGAGGTTGACCTGATGCCAGTGGGGATGCCAGCGGGCCAGAACGGTGGCCGGTCGGGTCAGTGCAGCAGCAGGCTGGTGTCCCACAGCGCCTCCCGGTGATCGCTCGCGACGGTGTGCAGTGCCAGGGCGGCGCCGGCGACGCCGTCAAGGAACTCGACCTGGCCGATGTCCTCGACGCCGCCGGCATCCGCGCGGTCGTCGAGGTCCCGGTTCAGCCGGGCGGTGAGCCTCGCCACGAGCTGGGGCAGCTCGCCGGCCAGGTCACTGCTGGCGGCGTCGGCGGCGATCCGCCACGTGCACTGCAGGAGACCTGCCAGGCCATGACACAGGCCCGCCGCGGTGATCTGGGCCAGGTGGTTCTGGTCGCGCAGCTCGGCCAGGAGCGCCTGCTCGGCCTGGCCGCGCAACCGGTCGTTGCCGGTGGCCAGGGCGGCCAGTTGCAGGGCCCGCGCGATGCCGGGCGTGCCGTAACACCAACTAGGTGGCTGGCGCCATCCGGGTGGCGGAGCGACGCCGTCGGCCTGTCCGGCGGTCATGGTCCCGGGCCACCAGAGCCCGTCCTCATCCCGCCTGGCCCATCGGTCATACCAGGCACATGCTCGTCCGACGGCGTCGCGAACTTCCCTGAGCGCGGAGTCGGGGAACCTGTCGCCGCGCAGCAGCGCGAGGGACAGCACGCTCACGGTGGCGGCGATGCCGTGGGACATGCTCATGTTGCCGTGACCGTTCGCGTACTCCGGGCTGCCGGCGGTCTCGGCGGTCGGGGCGGTGCGGGTCCACCAGCCGGGTTTTCCATCTGGCAGGGAGCGCGTGAGCTCGGCGAGGTAGGTCAGGGTCTCGGCCGTGATGCCGTGCTCGGGGTGGCGGGTCAGGTGGTAGGCGGCGAGCCCGGATATGCCGCGGATGAGGTCGTACTCCCCCATCGGCGGTACCTCGCCCGCCGCGGCGCGGGCCCGGGCCACACCGAGCCGGGTGCGGGTGAGCCGGATGGTCGCGTCATCCATCCCGGCGAGCGCTCCGGACAGCGTGGTGCCGTCGGTGGCGGTGTGCATCACCAGGCCCAGCGCCGGGGCGCCGAAGAACAGGCTGGCGTTGTGGCCGGCCGAGACCTGCTCGACGGCGGCCTCCCGCAGCCAGTCGTGCGCCCGCGCCCACGGGCCGTGTCCGGTGCGGGCGCGCTCGATGTGCAGCAGCGCGATCCCTGCCGCTCCCCCACCCAGGGACTGGCGCCGAGCGCGCCCGGTCCCGTGCGGCACACCGGCAGGGTCCTGCAGCAGATCGGCGACCGCCGCCGCGGCCGCGAGCGCCGTCGTCCTGGTGGAGGCGGGTAGCCCGGCGTCAGAGCGGCTGAGGGTGGGGGTCATGTGTGGCTCCTTGCTCGGGCGGTCTGGGCTAGGGCGGCGGCGCGGGCCAGGTGCAGAGCGCGGTGTTCGTCGTCAGGTCGCAGGCCGACCATGCGCACCGAGTGCAGGTGCAGCAGGTCCGGGATCCACGCTGCGGGGTCGGTGTCCCGGTTGGTGAGCGCGTTGCGGTAGGCGCGGGCGGCTTTGTCGCGGCGGTACCAGGCGGACACGAGATTGCCTGTGCCGGGCAGTCGGGTGAAGGCGAGGCCGTCGTCGGGGTCGGCCAGGGCGATGGCGTGGGTGCGCGTGTCGCGGTCTGGGGGCGTGTCGGGGGTGCGGGGCGTGTTGGCCAGTAGCCAGTGCGCCCCGGCGGCCGGGCTGGCGGTCATTGCCGCGGCGATCCGGGTGAAGGCCGCGGCGGTCAGCGCGGGACGTGCGGCCCGGTCGTGGCGGGTGGCGGCGCGCTGGAGGCGTGCGGCGGCGGAGTCGGCGGCGAAGAACTCGTGTGCGGCGGCCAGGAGTTCGCCGGTGCCGTAGCGGCCGGTCTCGGGCCGGTAGGTGTCGAGGACGGCGTGGCTGGCCAGGCCGCGCTCGCGCAGGAGCTGGGTCCAGGTGCCGAGGTGTTCCATCCCGTCGGCGAGGGTCAGGTTCTTGCTGGTGGCCAGGCGCAGGCGCAGGTGTGGTTCGGGGTGGGCGTAGGGCAGGAACCACCAGCTGACGCCGTCGGGCAGGTGGGTCAGCAGTGCGGGCAGGTGGTCGACCAGGATGGCGTCGAGCCGGTCGGGGCCGGAGTAGATGTGGGCCGACAGCCACTGGCCGTGGCCGGGCAGGTGCGCGAGACCGGTGTGGAGGCGCTGGCTGGCCGGCAGCCTGGCGGGTGGCGGCGGAGTGCTGGGCTGCTGGGTGGCGAGGGGGACGACGATCTCGTGGGGGCGGCCGTCCAGCCAGCCGAACGCGTCCGGGTCAGGTGCTTCGACCAGGCGGGCGGATCCATGGCGGGCCAGGTGGGTATGCAGCAGGTCCTGGTCGGTGCTCGCGTCCAGGTCCAGGCGCAGGCGCCGGTCGTCCTCGGCCAGCAGCACTGCGGTCGGGAGCATGTACTGCTCTCGCCAGCGGGCAAGCTCCTGCCGCCACCGGTCACCGGGCTCGGCAGGCAGGTCGTCGGCATGCAGGCGCCAGCGGGCCGGGGACAGGATCGCTGTGCCGTGGCGCAACCGCGGCAGGAACGGCAGATCGACAGCAGCCCCCCAATCCAGCAGGTCACACGGCGCTGAGCGGCCGGTACTGATCTCGCACAGGAATCGCGCCAGGGGGTGTGCGGCTCGGGTGAGCTCGATCGCGGTGACCGTCGTCGGCTCCACCGGCACCGCCTCGTCGTGGCGCAGCCAGACCAGTCCTATCCGGTCGACGTCGGCGGTGACCGCGAGGTCCTCCAGCAGGATCTGCTCGCCGCCGTCGGATGCTGGGCTGTCGGGGTGGATGACGTGGTCGAGCACCTGTCCGCTGCCGGTGATGTTCAGGGTGCGCAGGTTCAGCGGCCCCACGGCCACCTGCGCTCGCAGCGCACCGGCCTCGAGCGTGGGTAGTGCGCGCATCGCCGCGCGAGCGCGGTCCCGGTCGGGCTCGGTGAGCAGGTGCCAGAACCGTCCGGTGGTGGTCCCCGCGGCCCGGGCGGCGCTGGTGACCAGCAGCGTGAAGTCGCCGTCGTCGATGGCCGCGCGGCTGGGTGCGTGCAGCTCGAAGCGCAGCTCGGTGTGCGGCTGGACGGACTGCGGGTCGGCGACGGCCAGGTCCTGCAGGAGGCGCTCGTCGAGCTCGACCTCGCGGGAGCGGGCGAGCGCGGCGTGCTGGGCCAGCCGCATCAGCACCCGCTCGCGCTCCAGGGGCCCCGTCCGGGACAGGGTGATGCGCGTGCCGACGTAGGTGGCTGGATAGCCGAGCCCGGTCTCTCCCAGTAGGTCGGCCAGGGGCACGACGGCGCCGGGCCCGTACCGCTCCAGGAACCGGCCGTGATAGTCCACCCAGGCGGGCATGCCTGCCGGATACGAGGTCAGACGTGTCAGCAGATCGGCCGCCCGCCCGGCCTGCTGAGCGACGTGTCGCGGCAGGGTGACATACGCGTCGGCGCGCACATCCACGCCCACAGGCCGCTCCGCGGGTGCGAGGGCGCGCTGCCGGGCGGCGATCGCCCGCCACGTACCAGCCGAGGTGGCCTGGACCGGTGCGGGCCGGGTGTCGGTGGCGAGGGCATCGAGCGCACCGACCAGGGGCGCGACCGACGGCAGGTCGCGTGCGCCTGCGACCTCGAGCGCGGCCATCAGGTCGCCAAGGGGGTCGGTCGACGACGGGTTGGGGCGCAGGCTGGTGGTCAGGAAGCCTTGCCGCACCAGCGTGGTAAGCATCGTTTCGACCACGCCCGCACGCGCATCGGGAAAGTCCTGCATGAGCTCGCCCGTCACCTGCTCGAACAGAACAGGCTCTCGGGCAGCCCGCATCGCGATCACGACGGGGCCGGTCAGCGCCGCCGAGACCTCGCGGGTACCGCCCCGCGTCACGGTAGCGGGCCGGTGTCCCAGGACGAGCCGGCCATCGCGCACGACGGCCAGCTCGTTGGCCCGCACCGGCAGCCGGCGCAGCAGCTCTGGGTACCGCTCCAACCGGTCCACGACGTCGGTCAGCCACACCCCGTCGACGCGTGGAACACCGACATGGTCACTCCCCGCGGCCACGCTGGCGGCCTCGGTGAAGTCGACTGGCGCGACCCCGGCGAACAGGCCGAACGGCGTCGCGCGCGACTGTGCCCGGCGCGCGTACCGGGCCACCGCGCGCGCCACCTTCGCCGTATCGGCATCGCCGAGCGTCTGGGGCTGGGCGAGCAGGTGGCGCACGCGGGCGGCCAGGTCGGGGCTGGCCAGCTCCACCGCCGCGGCGAACGGCCCGGTCCAGACCTCCTCCAACCAGGCATGCACGTCACCCCGCGCCACGCTCGAGGCGGGCGGGGGCGGGACATGGCCAGGAAACAGAGGCAGGCGGATCATTGGCAGACCCGTGGCGGTGAAGGTCATCGGAAACCTCGTCGGTAGGGTGCGTGGACCCCGAGAAACAGGGGCGCGTCCTCGGGGGGCCACGCGTCAGGGGCGGCGAACTACTTGCAGGACGTGCAGGCGCTCTCGCAGGTCGTCCCGCAGTTGTCGTTGGTCAGGCTGAACAGGTCCTCCACGTCCGGTCCGCTCTCGATGACGGTGATGTCCAGGTCGAACCCTCCTTCCGCGGCGGGCGGGACCTGGGGGAGGCCGAACGCGGTGTCGGCCTCGGGGCGGGACATCGCCAGAACCATGGCTGGGTTTCCTTCCTTCTTGGCGGTCAGGCGCCGGTCGGCGCCTGGGTCGCGGGCCAGGAGATGGCCACACGGGTGCGGGGCCGTGCCAGCACGGCCGTGTGCTCACCGGACAGGAGCTGGTCGCCCGGGGTGTCGGCCGGGTAGATGTCGATCTGCGCCCCGTGGCTGGTGCCGTCCCACGAGGCCACCAGCGCGGCGAACCTGTCGGCCAGCTCGCGTGCGGCCGGGCCGTGCCCGACCCCGCCGAACCGAAGCTGGTCGTCGGTGTTGTCCAGCGTCAGGTAGGCCAGCGACGTGCCGGTCGCATCGAGGATCACGGGCATCCCCAGCCCCCAGGCGTGCCGGACCACGCCGGCGTCCCGCGCGGCGGCGGTCGCGGTCATCAGACCGAACCGCCCCGGCGCGTTCGCCAGGAGCCACATGTGCAGGCCGTCGAAACGTTCGACGTCCACCGGCGGCGCCCACGCGACGACGCCGCTGGTGCCCAGTGCCTCGGCAAGGGAGCGCTCGTCGGCGCGCACGTCCGCGTCGGTCAGCAGCTGCACACCCTCGGCCAGCTGCAGCAGCCGCTCCTCGGGGCTGGCCACCCCGCGCATCGGCACGAAGTGCGACAGCTCGTACCGGCCACCGCGCAGGCGCTCGCCGTCGCGCTGGAGCACCACGACCCGTGTCGTGCCGCTCAGGCGCAGCGGGACCACGATCCGCCCGCCCGGAGCGAGCTGCTCGACCCACGCCGGCGGCAGGTCGGCCACCGACGTGGTCGCCATGATCAGGTCGAACGGACCGTAGGCCGGCACCCCACCATCGGCGTCGGCCAGCACCACGTGCACGCCGCCGTACCCGGCCTCGGCCAGGTACCGACTGGCACGGTCGGTCACGCGCTCGTCGATGTCCACGGTCGTGACCTGCCCATCCGGGCCGACCATCTCCGCCAGCAGCGCGGCGTTGTAGCCGCCGCTGCCGATCTCGAGCACGCGCTCGCCCCCGGCCGGCAGGCCCAGCTCCAGCATCATGGCCTGGACGTCGACGGCCGAGATCATCGACACCGCCGTGCCCGACTCATCGCTCGTGCTGTGTAGCACCCGGCCGGTCTTGTACGCGTCAGCCAGAGAGTCATCCGGTCCACGGAACGTGTGCCGCGGCACCGTGCGCAGCGCCTTCTCAACTCCCGGCGACCGCACCGTTCCGTTGCTCACCAGATCGTCGACCATCTCGGCCCGCAGCACCTCCGGGTCCTCGGCCGTCTCGTTCACCGTCGTCTTGCTCGTCATGTCGTGCCGCTCCTTCCTTGACGCTCCTCGAGCGCCGGTTCGATCTGCTTGGACTGCCTGCCTCGCGGAGGCCGATCACACCGTGAACGTCCCCTCACTCCGCCACCCCGGCTGCCTGTGATGGACGATCCCTCGCTAGGCCTTCAGCGGGATCACCCTGGCCGTGCCCAGGCCCCACACGCTCCTGGTAGGCGTCGATCCGGGTGCGAGCTCCGCGCGGGTCGTTGACCACTCGACGCTGGTACTGCTCCTTCTGAACGGCGCCGCCGGCCAGAAGCGCGATGTCGGCCAGCGCATCGGCCGGTGTGACGGGCACATGCAAACCATCGCGAACCTCGTCCCCACCGATCTCATTACGCACCGTCTGCTTGATCTGCAGGGCTTCGGCGATCGCGTGCTCGCCCCCGTGCATCACCAAGACCCGCACCAGTCCCCCGGTCAGGTACTCGGTCGATGCCTTCAAGAAGTCGCCGCACGCGAAGGGGGTCAACCGCACGACGTCGTTTGCTCGCAACCGACGCGTCACGTCCTTCACGATGCGGAACCTGCCTCGCAGGTGCGCCCTGATCGGAGCATCAGGGACGCCCGGCTTGATCATCGCCACGGTCAGCCGCTGCGGAAGCGACCACTCCATGGCAGGGGACGTGAAGGTCCTCGCCCACTGCTCGAAACACCCGCACGAGACGGTCGACACCGCCGATGGCAGAAACGAGCTGGCTGCCTCGCGGCATGATCTGCACGTGCCCTCCATGGCGCTGTCCGGCAGCAGGCGTCCATCGGAGCGCACCGCCACCCACCAGGCATCCCAGCCGCCCGGCACGTTCTCCCACGGCACCTCCTGGCCCCGCAGCATGGCCTCCAGCCCCAGGCCCAGGAACGCACTCAGCCGCCGCGGATCCGCCGGCGCCTGGCCGCCGACCGACGGTGTGTCCGTTGAGGCGTTCATGTGCTGCTCCTTGGTCCGTCGGCGTGCTGTGTGGTGGTGCTGACAAGTTCGGGGCCGGGCCGGCCGCCGGGATCTGTCAGGTCCAGTTCCACGGCCGTGCCGCCGGGTGAGGCTGTCCATTGGGCGTTCCCGACGGCGATGTGCCGGAAGAGTCCGGTCGTGACGATGGCCTGTTCGACCATCTCGATGGTGAGGTCCGCGCCGCCGGGCAGGTCACAGATGCGGCGGGCGCCCTCGCCGGTGGTGGTCCACAGCTCGCAGGAAGTAAGCCGCCGTCCGTGACTGGGCTCGGCGCGGATCACGACGGGCACGCTTTTCAGGTCGAGGCACATCAGGCCCAGCCGCAGCAGCTCCGCAAGGCGGCCGATCTTGCGCTCCGTGCGGCGGCGGATCATCGCTGCCCCCTCATCGGTCGGCGAACGTCCAGCAGGTGTGTCGCGGGGGTCCTGGCGTCCTCGCGCCAGAGGGGTTCCGCGTCCTTGGTCAGGTCGACGCTGCATCCTGTCGCTACGACCGCGAAGACAACGTCCTGGCGCGTTTCCTTGCCGGTCACGGCGATGTCGTCGCGTTGGACCAGAGCGCCCTGGGGGTTGGTCGACCACAGCTGGCAGGCCGTCAGATGTTCCTGGGGGTCATCGGCGCAGGTGACGAGGATGACCATGTGCCGACCGGGCTCAAACCACATGTCGATGGCCTGGGCGAGTGCGTCGGTGAACCTCATCGGGCGACCACCGCCAGCGTGCTCTCAGCGGTGAGGATCGAGTCCAGCACCGCCGCGGCGCCGTTCTCCTCGAGAGTCCCGGTCACCTCACCCGCAGCCGCGCGGACCGCCTGCGGCGCGTGTCCCATCGCCACCGCGCGGCCGCCTCCGGCCCGGGCCCACTCGAACATCGGGAGGTCGATCTGCCCGTCACCGACGACCACCACCCGCGCCCTGGACACGCCCAGCTTCGCCCGGACAGGCTCGAGCGCCGTCGCCTTCGACACGCCGTTCGGGGTGACGTCGATCGAGTCGGGCGAGCTGGCGCGCGCCGTCACACCCAGCTCCCACAGGTGCTCTAGCAGCTCGGCCGCGACGCCAGGTGCTCGCAGGATGAGGCGTGGGGTGCGGGCAGCCATCAGATCGGTGAGCGGCAGGCGCATCTGGTTGCCGTTGATGGCGCCGTCGGGGAATCTGTCCGTGACAAAGTAGCCCCACCCGACCTCCTCGATGGCAATGCGTGCACCGGGTTGGCGCGCGCAAACCAGCTCGATGATGGGACCCGCATCGAACATCTCGGCGGAGACGACCTCGTATCCACCGGGCATTCGGGGGTCCAGCAGCGCTGTCACGGCGCCGCTCGACGCCACGACGAAGGCTTCGGTCAGCTTGAGCCGCTCGGCCACCGGAAGGATGCCGGCCAGGGAACGCCCGGAGGCAAGAACGACATCGTGGCCCTCAGCACGCACGGCTGCCACGGTCGTGATCGTCCGGCTGGGCACCTGGATCGACCCCTCGCGGGTCACGGTGCCGTCGATATCGAGCGCCGCCAGCATCGCGTCGCTCTGGTGGTGGGTCTGGGTAAGCATCATCGTGTTCCGTCCGAGGTCCGCACTGCGCCTCCGCGCGACAGTGCATGGGAAAGGTCGGTCGCCGTCTCCAACGGCGTCCTGGTGGTGGTGCCAATCACGTGGCAGGCGGCACCATGCGGCGTGAGTTCGGCCATGAGTCGGTTGCGGGCCGCGGCGATGCTGGTTTCAGCTGGCAAGATCACGGCCTTCGCCTCGTGAAGCAGCGCGGCCGCGACGAGCTCACTGATCGTGAAGCCATCCCGGGTATCGACCAGGACGCTAGCCAACGCGAAACCCTCCTCACTCGCGTGGTCAGCCACGGCCTGGCTCTGCCGGTCGCGGGCCTCGGCCTGGCTCGCGCTGACGTACCCGAGCGCCAAGGGTTTGACCCCACTCATGCCGTCCCCCCTGTTATGGCGGGCGGGATCGAATGGTGAGCCTCGCTACCGCGTAGGCGCTTGGAAGCTCGGAGGTAGCTCACACACGCGGAGCGCAGCCACCCGCCCCCCATGCACGGTGCGGTCGTAGTCGTCGCGGCGCTCATGCCGGACCTGCCTGGATTGGAACCCGCTTGAGAGCCTCCACGAACTCGGCGGTGGGGCGCACCGTAACGGTGCACCACACCACCCCGGGCATACTCCGCGGGACACGGGTCCAGCCATCCCAGGTGAGTGAGCCGCGATCGGGGTCCGGAATGAGACCGAGGTCACCGGCCAGGAGACGTGCACTGACCGTGTCGGCAACCTCGACGCTCACGGCCGGGAGGCGGTCGCCGCAGACCGTGGTCGGGGCAGAGACGAGGCGTAGTTCGCACACGGTGAGATCCGCGTCGCTGCGGATCTTGGACATCAGGTCGGTCGCATGCTCCATGGTCGCCCCCGTTCCGGCATGGCTGCTCAGTGTGGTTGAGAACGTGCCGTGAGAACCCCGTCGAGGTTGCAAACTTTCTCCGCGACTTGGGCGGCGTCCTGAACTGGGATGATGCGACCCCGGCGGCGGAAAGTTGCGGCTCTGCCAAATTCTCGCGCCAGCGCGCGCGGGTTCGGAACGGCTCATCGCCGCGCTCCGGGGGACAGCAAGCGGGAGTGGACGTGCACTTCCATACCATCGAGACGCCCGCACCACTCACGCTGTGGCGGGATCAGGTGCATGTGCGGTGTCGAGTCGGTCAGCCCGAGTCGACGCGCCACCTCGTCGCCATCGGCGAGGCTCCGAGGGCGGATCTGCACGATCCCGGTACCGGCCACGGTAACCGCGGCGATCGGGATCCCGACGTCGGCAAGCATCCGTGTCGCGGCGACCAAGGCCCGCACGACGTCACCGGGAACGGTCGTCTTGCGCCCGCCCAGTTCTCCTGACAGGTCGGCGCTGCTCAGCGGTCCCATGCGCGCACCGCCAGAAGACAGGCGCACGCGCCGATCACCGTGTACACCAGCGTCCACAGCGCCAGTTCGACGCTCAGGCCGCTCACTAGGCCTTCCATGGATCCGTCTCCTCTCGTCACCGACGAGTCGACTCGGGGCACCTACCTGTAGTCCATGTAGCACTTGTAGTGACAAGCGAGACTGTTTCTACAGGGACTACAGTTGGTGTGTCAACAGACAGAGGAGAATCGGATGTCCGTCGAGGCGAAGCATGAAGTGCTGACAGAAGCCATCCGGCAGCGCATCGATGCTGGCCAGTACGACGGTGAGCTCCCTTCCGAAGCGGAGCTCATCGAAGAGTTCAAGATCTCCAGGACTACCGTGCGCCGAGCGTTCACCACGCTGGAGAACGAAGGGCTGATCGGAGTACAGGGAAGAGCCCGCCGACGAGTCTTGAAGCGAGAGCGCATGTCCTGGCCGATGTCCTCATGGGAAAAACCCAACGCTCATACCGCTGAGGCCGATGCGTGGGCGATGGCTGTCCGGGCACAGGGAGGAACGCCACACGCTGAGGTTTCGGTGCGCATCGAGGAGGCATCCTCGGGCGTGGCTAAGGCACTTCAGATCGATCCTGGCGACCAAGTCGTGGCCCGACGTCGGACACGATTCGTTAACGGCGAACCCCACCAGCTCGCCGACAGCTTCTTCCCGTTCTGGATCGCCGAGGAGCACCCGATCTTTCTGCAACCTGGAGACATCAGTGCGCCGGGCGGGATCCTCGCTCACGTAGGCCTTGCGCAGGCGCGGTGGGCCGACGAGATCAGCGCGCGGATGCCTACGC
Organism: Myceligenerans halotolerans; assembly: GCF_054782975.1. Classification (NCBI taxonomy): domain Bacteria; kingdom Bacillati; phylum Actinomycetota; class Actinomycetes; order Micrococcales; family Promicromonosporaceae; genus Myceligenerans; species Myceligenerans halotolerans. Next base: position 870 of record NZ_BAAGRL010000063.1, on the reverse strand, counting down.
CCGAAGAAGCCCGGTCGCTCAAGACCGGACGTGGAGTACCGCTGATAGTGCACAGCCGCACCGGGTTCGACCAGCACAGTCGACCGGTCCGCCACATGGTCACGCTCATGGCATCCGACCGCGTCCACATCACCTACGAGCTCGAGCCATGAGCCATATGCGACTCCGGCGCTGCCGAGACGATGACCGCGCCGTCATCCATGCCCTTCGTGACCAGGTCGAAGTCTGGCTCGCCGAGCACGGCTGGCCGGACCAGCAAGGCCCGCACTGGTCGAAGCTCGCGCACCAAGCAATTGATCGGCTCCTGGACCAAGGCCGATTCGTCGCACTCACTGAGGGTGAGGCACTCCTTGTTGTCGGTGCCCTAGCCCCACCCGACGAGGACTTCTGGACGGAAGCGGATGACCTGGACCAGGCCTGGTACCTGGCTCGCGTCATGTCGGCGACCCACGGAGAGGGATACGGTGCACTCTTCATCGAGATGATCGCAGCAGCAGCGGCCGGTGCTGGACGATCAGCCCTCCGCCTGGACTGCATGCGCGACAACACGCGGCTCCATTCGTACTACCAGTCGCTCGGCTTCGAGCTCGTGCGCATTGTCGAGCACCCCCATCGCATGTCGGGCGCTCTTTTCGAACGGCGCCTCGAGAACGTGCTGCCTCCGTCCTGGAACGGCGTGCCGCCCAACGCCAGCAGAGCCCTTCCGATGCGTGAGACCCATACCTCCCTGCCAGGCATGCCCCCGCATGCGGTCCGTAGCCACTGACAGAACTCCGCCGCCGGACAGGTCACGGAGCCAGCACGAGAGACTGTCTCGCCCCGGGTTAGATGGAGACATCGAACACCCGGAAGTTGAGGAATGATGGCGGC
>NZ_BAAGRL010000062.1:0-57067 GCF_054782975.1 Myceligenerans halotolerans | reverse complement strand
CCGCCGTGCCGTCCATGCCGAGCGCCGACAGCAGCGCGTCCTGCGACCCGGTCGCGACCACAGCCCCGGCACCGGCGCCGAGGGTCAGGACGAGGACGCCCGAGACCAGCATCGTCGATCGCGAGCGCAGCCCTCGCGCAACACGCGCCGTCACGCGCTGCCCCTCGGTCAGTCCCTCCGGCGCCATTCCCGCTCCCGCTCTCACGGCGACCGCCCGGGCGGCGACCACACCGAACACCGGAACCTACCCGGCAAATACCAACACTTCGGGTGAATATCGTCCCTGAACGACGGCTGTGCACTCTTCGTTACCGAAACGAGACCTTGAGATCGCACAACCGATGTTCACGAACTCGTCACGCCGTACTGCCTAGGATCAGGGCCATGGACACGGTGGACCCGAGCGAGCTACGGGCAGTGATGCACGAGGTCCGCCGGATGGCGCTGACCTACAAGTTCGGCATCGACGAGGTGATGACGAAGATCTCGATCCTGCGCGACGAACTGCGCCACATGCAGCAGTACAACCCGGTCGAACACGTGGGCTCCCGGCTCAAGTCGCTCGACTCCATCGTCGCCAAGTGCCGGCGCAAGAACATCCCGTTCACGCCCGAGGGCATCCGCAAGCACATGTTCGACATCGCCGGCATCCGCGTGACCTGCAGCTTCGTCTCGGACATCTACCACGTGCGCGACATGCTCACCAAGCAGGCCGACATCACCGTGCTCGAGGAACGCGACTACATCGCCACCCCCAAGCCGAACGGCTACCGGTCGCTCCACCTCATCGTCCAGGTCCCCGTCTTCCTGTCCGACCGCGTCGAGGACGTCATCGTCGAGGTCCAGCTCCGCACCATCGCCATGGACTTCTGGGCCTCCCTCGAGCACAAGATCTACTACAAGTACGACCGCGAGGTCCCGCGACACCTCATCGACTCCCTCAAGCTCGCCGCCGACGTCGCCCAGTCCCTCGATACCTCCATGGAACGCATCCACGACGAGGTCAAGGAGCTGTCCGGCGGCACCGAACCCGCCGTCCGCCGCGACACCCTGCTCAGCCCCGAGGAGATCCTGCGCGAATTCTGGTCCGGCCGGTCCGACGACGCCCGCTTCGACGACCACGGCCGCCTCACCCGCGGCTCCTGACCGGAAGGAACCCCCGTGCGAGCGGTCATCCAGGACAGGTACGGCACCGCCGACGTCGTCCGGCTGGGCGATATCCCCCGCCCCGCACCCGCCCCCGGCGAAGTCCTCGTCCGCGTCCACGCCGCCTCCCTCAACGGCTCCGACCGCGAGAATCTCGCCGGCAGCCCCTTCTACGCGCGCGTCGGCGGCCTGCTGCGACCCCGCAACCCCGTCCCCGGCTCCGACGTCGCGGGCGTCGTGACCGCCGTCGGCCCCGACGTCACCGACCTCGCACCGGGCGACGAGGTCTACGGCGAACTCACCGGATACCGCGGAGCCCTCGCCGAATACGTCACCACCCCGCCGGCACTCCTCGCCCGCAAGCCGGCGGAACTCTCCTTCACCGACGCGGCCGCCCTGCCCCAGGCAGGCTGCATCGCCTGGCGCGCCATCCACAAGACAGGCAAGGTCCGGCCCGGGGACAAGGTCCTCGTCAACGGCGCGGGCGGAGCCGGTGGCGCGTTCGTCGTCGAGCTCGCCAAGCACGCCGGCGCGGAAGTGACCGCCGTCGACCGCGCGGACAAGGCCGACCACCTGCGCCGCCTCGGCGCCGACCACACGATCGACCACGAGACCGAGGACTGGGCCGACCACCCCGAACGCTACGACCTGATCGTCGACCTCGTCGCCCGCCGCTCCCCCTACCGCGTCCACCGGGCGCTCCGGCCCGGCGGCACCTACTTCGTGGTCGGCGGCCGCACCCGGACCCTCCTCGCCACGGTCGCCGCCGGCCCCGCGATCCGCTGGCTCACCGGCAAGCGGGTACGCGTCCTCGCGGTCCCGCAGAGCCGCGACGACCTGGTCACCGTCACACAGCTGCTCACCACCACCGCCGTCGTCCCCGTCATCGACCACGTCTATCCGCTCGACGAGGCGCTCGTGGCGTACGAGCGCCTCGCGAGCAGCGCGAACCGCGGCAAGATCGTGGTGGAGGTCGCCGCGGGCCGCGCCGGGTGAACTGCTCGCCGGCTGGCCTACTCGACCTCGCCGCGCGTGATCCGCTCCCTGACCAGCGCGTACTGGGTGGTGATGTACTCCTCGAAGCGGGAGCGCTCGATCCGCCAGACCTTCTTCGGCCCCACCTGGATGCCGGGCAGCTCCCCGCTGCGCAGCAGTCCGTAGACGATCGCGCTGGAGACGTCGAGCGTCTTGCAGACGTCGGTCAGCGTCATGAACCGGGAGTCGTCGGGCTTGTACTGACTTTCCATGCCGTACAGTCTCCCGGTTGCGACGGCCGGCCGTCCTCCCGACGCGCCCGGGACGTAAGGTGCGGTCCATGGCGACAGTTCTCCCTTTCGACGGCCATGAGCCGCAGATCGACCCGACGGCGTGGATCGCGCCGACGGCGACCCTCATCGGGCGCGTGACGATCGGCCCGCGCGCGAGCGTCTTCTACGGCGCGGTGCTGCGCGGCGACATGGACGAGATCACGCTCGGCGAGGGCAGCAACATCCAGGACAACTGCGTGGTGCACACGGACACGGGCGTCCCGACGCACATCGGGGCCTGGGTCGGCGTCGGGCACACGGCGATCATCCACGGCGCCACGGTCGAGGACGGCTGCCTCATCGGCATGGGTGCCAAGCTCCTGAACAACAGCGTGATCCGCGCCGGCGCGTTCGTCGCCGCCGGGGCGCTCGTGCGCGAGGGGCAGGAGATCCCGGCCGGGCACCTGGCCGCCGGACTGCCGGCGAAGGTGCGCGGCGAGCTGGACGACGCCGGCCGCGAGCGCGTCCGCGAGAACGCGCTGGAGTACCAGCGGCTGGCGGAGGCGCATCGCCGCTCGGTGGGCTGATCGGGGGCAGCGGGAGAGGCCGATCGGGTACGACGACGGAGCGGGTCGGCAAGCACCGCGGCGCCGGCGACACATACCGGGCATGAACCCACGACGAGCGAACTCACGACGAGCGAAGACGAATCCGCCGAGAGCCACGGATCTGCGTCGAGTCCCACGTCGGCTCCTCGGCACCGGACTCCTCGGCACCGGGCTGGCCGGTGTCCTGCTCCTGGGCGCCTGCGCCGGGCCCGCCGGTCCGGCGGCCGACGGCAACGAACCGGACACGACCGCGCCGCCCACGCCGGCGGCGCCCGGCCCGGTGACCGTCGTCACCATGGTTCTCCAGGAGGGTGACGGCCCGCCCGAGCTCTGCCTGGGCGGCGTCGCCTCGTCGTACCCACCTCAGTGCGGCGGCCCGGAGATCGCCGGCTGGGACTGGGATGCCGTCGAGTCCGAGTCCGCGCAGGACACCACCTGGGGCGAATACGCGGTGGAGGGCACCTGGGACGGCGAGACGTTCCACCTCACGCAGGCCGGGGCCACCCCGGACGAATGGCCCGAGCTCCCCGAGGACCCCCGGCGCGATCCGGGCAATGCCGGAGCGCTCGACCCCGACATGCCGCTGTCCGAGGCCGACGAGCTTCAGATCGAGATCTACGAGCACCTCGGCGGACTCAGCGGCTCGACCGAGAACGGCTACGTCTGGGTGACCGTCGCCTACGACGACGGCAGCGTCCAGCGCTACGCCGACGAGAAGTTCGGCGCGGACACGGTCGCGGTGATGTCGGCGCTGCGGGACGTCGAGTAAGCCGAGCATGCCGCGGCAGGGCCCGGCCGGAATTCCCCGGCGCCGCCCCGCGTTGTCGCCGGGCGTGAGCGAAACCCTCAAGATCGACATCTGGTCCGACGTCGCCTGCCCCTGGTGCTACATCGGCAAGCGGCGGCTCGAGTCCGCCCTCGACCGCATCACGGAGCGCGACGGCGCCCGACCGGACGTGACCATCGAATACCACTCCTTCGAGCTGTCGCCGGACACGCCCGTCGACTTCGAGGGCACCGTGACCGAGTTCCTGGCCGGGCACAAGGGCATCCCCCTGGACCAGGCCCGGCAGATGCAGGAGCACGTGGCCCAGCTCGCGGCCGCCGAGGGCGTGGAGTTCCGCACGGACGAGGTGCGGCACACCAAGACGCTCCGGGCCCACGAGCTGCTGCACCTGGCCAAGCGGCACGGCAAGCAGTACGAGATGAAGGAACGGCTGCTGCGGGCCTACTTCACCGACGGCCGGCACGTCGGTCACATCTCCGAGCTGGCCGACCTGGCCGCAGAGGCCGGCCTGGACCGGGACGAGGCGGTCGAGGCCCTCGAGAGCGGCCGGTTCGCCGACGACGTCGCCGCCGACATCGCCCAGGCCCGCGCCTACGGCATCAACGGCGTCCCGTTCTTCGTGCTCGACGGCCGGTACGGCGTCTCGGGCGCGCAGGACCCGGCGGTGTTCGTCCAGGCGATCGACGAGGCGACCCGGAACCAGGCGAAGGAGCCCGCCGATGTCTGAGGCCGACCGCAACGGCACCGCCGTCGAACCGGCAACCATCGAGTCGAGTGTCGCGGGCGGTCCCGCCGAGACGGCCGCGCCGCCGGCCGGCGCACCGGTCTTCAGCATGCTGGCCGACGACGGCGCCGCGTGCGTCGACGGGGTGTGCGCCCTCCCGGTGGCAGAGTAAGGCGCATGAACGCACAGTCCACGAACCGGCCGACCGATCTCCCCACGCTCGGCGACCTGACCTGGTCCCCCGCGCTCGACCACCCCGACCTGCTCGCGGAGCCTGTCCTGGCCGCGCTCCGCGCGTGGGCCGACGCGGAACCGGACGTCGCGACGGCCGTGGCCGTCACCGAGATCGACCCGGGCCACGCCGACACCGAGACGCTCAACGAGCTCCACGGGCTGCCGCCGGAGGCGTCCGCCAACTGCGTGGTCGTGGCGGGCAGGCGGGGCGAGGACGAGCGGATCGCCGGCGTCGTCGTCCCGGCGTCCACGTTCGCGGACGTGAACAAGCGCGTGCGCAAGCTGCTCGACGTGCGCAAGGCGTCGTTCATGGCGCAGGACCGCGCGGTGTCCGAGACCGGCATGGAGTACGGCGGGATCACGCCCGTCGGGCTCCCCGGCGGCTGGCGCGTGCTCGTGGACTCCCGGTTCGCCGAGCCCGGCACGCTCGCCCTCATGGGGTCGGGCGTGCGCCGGTCCAAGCTGCTGATGGCGGGCCCGTTGCTGTGCGCGGCGCCGGGCGTCGAGGTCATCGAGGACCTGGGCGTCGCGCGCTCGTGACCGTCCCGCCGTCGTCGTCCCGTACGCCAGACTGGGCACACACCGAGTAGAAGGGACGATGATGACCTCTCGTACCGCCATCGTGACCGGCGCCGCCCGTGGCATCGGAGCCGCGACCGCGAAGCGCCTCGCTCAGGAGGGCCACGCGGTCGCCGTGCTCGACCTGATGGAGGACCAGGCCAGGGCGACCGCCGAGGAGATCGTGGCCGACGGCGGCCGTGCGATCGCCGTCGGCGCCGACGTGTCCGACGAGGACTCCGTCGCGTCCGCCGTCGACCGCGTCGCGAGCGAGCTCGGGCCCCCGGCGATCCTCGTGAACAACGCCGGCATCCTGCGGGACAACCTGATCTTCAAGATGTCGGCAGACGACTGGGACGCGGTCATGGGGGTGCACCTGCGGGGCGCGTTCCTCATGACGCGGGCCGTGCAGACGCACATGGTCGCGGCGAGGTACGGGCGGATCGTGAACCTGTCGTCGACGTCGGCCCTGGGCAACCGCGGGCAGGTGAACTACGCCGCGGCCAAGGCCGGGATGCAGGGCTTCACCAAGACGCTCGCGATCGAGCTGGGCAGGTTCGGCGTCACCGCCAACGCGGTGGCGCCGGGGACGATCCGGACCGCGATGACCGAGGCGACGGCGGAGCGCATGGGCATCACCTTCGACGAACTCCTCGAGGGTGCTGCGGAGCGGATCCCGGTCGGGCGCGTCGGCCTCCCGGAGGACGTCGCGGCCGCCGTCGCGTTCTTCGCGTCGGAGGACGCGGGCTTCGTCTCGGGCCAGGTGCTGTATGTGGCTGGGGGCCCGCGGGGCTGAGTGCGCGTCCGGGGTGGCGGCCCCGCTGGATCCAGGTCGAACCCGCCGGGGAAGAAGGCGCCGCCCGCCCACTGGCCGTCGGTGCCCTGGAGGGCCAGGAGCGGGCATGCGGGCACGCGGGCGTGGTAACTTCCTGCCGTCGACCGAAGGGTGGCTAGGGTTCCGCCGCGTTCCGCGGGTCTGGTTCGAGCGCCACGGAAGGCCGGAGGCCATCCGGCTCGCACCTCATGGGACAGAAGCCTCGAGTGGAGACGTCGGCACGGTTCACCGTGCCCGCGCCCCGAGAGGTTCCCATGACCCGCTGGTTCCCCCTTGCCGACCGTTTTCCCGTCGCCGCGGCGCTCCTCGTCACCGTGCTCTGGTCCAGTTCCTGGGTGCTGATCAAACTGGGGCTCGACGACCTTCCGCCACTCACCTTCGCCGGACTGAGATACACCGTCGCCTCGGCGATCCTGCTGGCGGCGCTGCTCGCCGACCCGGGCGGGCGCCGGCAGGCCGCGACGCTGCCGGCCCGCACCTGGGGACGACTGGCCGCCCTCGGCGTGGTGATGTACGCGGTCACCCAGGGCGCGCAGTTCGTCGGGTTGTCGTTGCTTCCGGCCGCGACGCTCAGCCTGCTGCTGTCGTTCACGCCGTTGCTCGTGCTCGGTGGGTCGCGGCTCCTCCTGAACGAGCCGGGACGACCGGGGCAGCGGATCGGTGTCCTGCTCGCCCTCGGCGGGGCGATGCTCTACCTGTTGCCAGGGCTTGGTGTCACGAGTCTCGTCGGGCTCGCCGTGGGAGTGGTCGGCCTGGCCGCGAACGCCGGGGCCTCGATGCTGGGCCGGGCCGCCAATCGTGGCCATGACCTGCCCGCGCTGGTGGTGACGGCGCCGTCGATGGCGATCGGCGGTCTCCTGCTCGTCGTCACCGGGCTCCTGACGGAGCCCGCACCACGCCTCGACGCCGGCTCATGGGTGATCCTCGGCTGGCTCGCCGCGATCAACACCGCGTTCGCGTTCACCCTCTGGAACCACACGCTCCGGCATCTCAGCGCGACCGAGTCGAGCGCCGTCAACAACACGATGCTCATCCAGATCGCCCTGCTGGCCTGGTTGTTCCTCGGTGAGACGCCGAGCCCGCCGCAATGGGCAGGGATCGGTGCCGTGGCGCTCGGCACCTGGTGGGTGCAGCGGCCGCGGAGGCGCTGAGGAGGCCGGCCCGCTCGCGCAACGGCCACGCCTCGATCGATGGTCAGGAACCTCAGGCAGACGGAGGCACGGTTCCGATCTCGCCGGAAGGGCGTTGGGGTTCGGCGTGACGGGGCGGCAGGGCGGCGCTGCCACGGTGGGCTGCCTGCCACGCTGTTCGGCACCACCTGGGTGCAGCATCCGGCACCGGTTATCCACAGATTCTATCTTCGGGTAGCTGGCAGCCAGTGGCGATTATAGGATCGAACACGAAGCGGAAGGACTCGAATCCGGACATGTGAAAGGGGTGAGCGCGATGGAGGCGTTGACGTTGCACGACGGCGGTGCGGTGCGTCTGGACGTCGTGCTGCCCCAGGCGCCGTGGGCCGGTCCGGGAGTACTCGACGGTCCGGGGTCGGGCGGACGCGGGGCGGTGGATGACGGCGCGGTGGATGTGCTGGTGACGCAGGCGCGCTCGAGTGAACCGGGGCCGTGGCTCGCGGGCGTGCTGGAGGCCCTGGCCGCGCCCTGCACCGAGCCGGGCGGCGAGCCGGGTGTGCTGGGCCGGTTGGATGCGGTCGAGCTGGCTGGAGTCGTTGCCGCGGCGCAGCGCCTGGCCGGGTGGGCGCAGGCGCTCCAGGCACGAGCGGCCGCGGCACTGGTCACCGTCCAGGGCGGGATCCTGGGGATGGACCAGGCTGCGACCGTGGTCAAGGACCGCCTGCACGTCACCGCCGGCGAAGGCTCGATCATCGTCAACCGCGCCGACCGGTGCGCCCGCTTCCCGGACGTCCTGGACGCCCTGGACGCGGGCCGCATCGACGTACGCAAGGCCGACACCCTGCTGGGTGCGGGCGCCGAGCTGTCCGACGACGAACGCGACGCCGCGATCCAGGCCCTCCTGCCCGAAGCACCCACCCGCACCTGGAAGTGGCTGTCGGATCAGCTCAACGCGCTGGCCAACCGGCTGTACGGCAGCGGCGAGGAACTACAGGAAGCCGCGGCAGGATCGAACGTGTGGCTGGAGACGTCCGCGCCCGGGATGGGACTGCTGACCGCACTCATGCCCGCCAAGGACGCCGCCCGCGTGTTCAACGCCGTACAAGCCGGAGCCGACCAGCTCATGCGACAGCCGGGCCAGACCCGCCGGCGCGGGCAGGCCCGCGCCGCCGCACTCACCTCCCTGGTCACCGGGCGGATGGTCCCCCACCCCATCGACGAGACCCAGGACCCCGAGACGCCAGAAGCCGGGGACAACCCACCCACGGCCACCACCGGTGGCGTGCCCGCCGGCCCGACACGCCTGACGGTCCCCACCATCGCGCCGGGCACGCTCGTGCCACCCGTACGCGACACCGACCTGGTCGCCGTCCCCGACGAGGACGACGACGTACTGTCCACCGCACCCGCACCCGCTGCCCCTGCCGAGGCGGGCGTGGTGGTGCGCGCCATCGAGGTACCCGCCACCATCAACGTCACCGTCCCGGTGAGCGTGCTGGCCGACCCTACCCAGGACACACCCGGCGTCCTGGACCTGCTCGGCCCCATCCCCGCCGAGACCGCCCGCGACATCGCCGCCGAGGGCATCTGGCACCGCCTGGTGACCGACCCGATCACCGGCATCCTCACCGACTACTCCACCACCACCTACCAACCCCCCGAACGCCTGCGCCGAGCAGTCCAGGCCCGCGACCGCACCTGCATGAGCAGCGGCTGCGGAAAGCCCGCCGCGCGCTGCGACCTGGACCACATCCAACCCTTCGACCCCGACCACCGATACACACCGGGTGAACCCGGCCAGACCCGAGCCACCAACCTGCACGCCCTGTGCCGGCGCCACCACAACCTGAAGTCCTTGGCCGGATGGACCCTTGAACGCGACCCCGCCACCGGCACCGAGACCTGGACCAGCCCCACCGGCCACACCGAGGTCTACCGACCCGAGCCCATCGACCCATCAGCCCGCTACGCCCGCACAGCCGATATCAACACCGACGACGCGCCATGGACCCCACCCAGCGGGCTCACCCTCGCACGCCCACCACGCCCACCACGCACCCCACCGACCAGCACCCCACCACCAGGCCACACCCAGGAGCCCCACCGACCCGAAGCCGACACCCCGCCGCCCTTCTGACGCCCGGCCACCGCCACGCTCCCGCGCCCACGTGACACCGCCCCCGAAGAAAGGCAGGCTGACCTCGTGAAGCACATCGGATTTCTCTCCTTCGGGCACTGGACGCCGCACGCCTCGTCGCAGACCCGGTCCGCCGCGGACGCGCTCCTGCAGTCCATCGACCTGGCCGTTGCCGCCGAGGAGCTCGGGGCCGACGGCGCCTACTTCCGCGTGCACCACTTCGCCCGGCAGCTCGCGTCGCCGTTCCCGCTGCTGGCGGCAGTCGGTGCACGGACCTCGAGGATCGAGATCGGCACGGGCATCATCGACATGCGCTACGAGAATCCCGCCTACATGGCCGAGGACGCCGGCGCCGCGGACGTCATCGCCGGCGGCCGCCTGCAGCTCGGGATCTCGCGCGGGTCACCGGAACAGGTGATCGACGGCTGGCGGTACTTCGGCCACGAGCCTCGCGACGGCGAGTCCGACGCCGACATGGCCCGCCGGCACGCCGCCCGCTTCCTGGAGCTGCTGAAGGGTGAGGGATTCGCCGAGCCGAACCCTCGGCCGATGTTCCCCAACCCGCCCGGGCTGCTGCGCATCGAGCCCTGGTCCGAGGGGCTACGTGAGCGCATCTGGTGGGGCGCCGGCACCCGCGCCACCGCCGAGTGGACGGCTCAGCAGGGCATGAACCTGATGTCCTCGACCCTCCTGGCGGAGGACACCGGCGTTCCGTTCCACGAGCTGCAGGCCGAGCAGATCCAGCGGTTCCGTGAGGCCTGGGACGCGGCGGGCCACACCCGGGAGCCGCGCGTGTCCGTGTCGCGGTCGGTCTTCCCCATCACCGACGAGCGCGACCGGGCCTACTTCGGCATGGAGCGGTTCAGCACCGACCAGGTCGGGAACCTGCACGGGGCGGTCCGGGCCCGGTTCGGCAAGACGTACGCCGGCGAGATCGACGAGATCGTCGAGGACCTCGCCACCGACACCGCGATCGCCGCCGCCGACACCCTCCTGCTCACCGTGCCCAACCAGCTCGGTGTCGACTACAACGCACACGTGATCGAGAACGTCGTCAAGCACGTGGCCCCTGCCCTCGGCTGGCGGTGACCTCCGGCGGGAGGTGGCGTCACAGCTCGAACAGCGTCGGCTGTTCCATGAGGGCGCCCTCCCGCACCAGCATGCGGAGCTTGGTCCGGGCGCCACCCCGTGCCGAGAACCCCCCGATCTTGCCGCCCGCGGCCAGGACGCGATGGCACGGCACGATCGGCGGGAAAGGGTTGCGCCCGAGCGCCTGCCCCACGGCCTGCGCGGAGCCGGGCGCGCCCAGCAGGGCGGCGACCTCGCCGTAGGTGAGTGTCTCCCCGGGTGGGATCCTCCGCACGACCTCGTAGACGCGGCGGTCGAACTCCGGGACGGCTCCCATGTCCAGCTCGATGTCCGCCGTCGGCGTCGCGTCGCCCTCGCCGCCGTGGTCCAGCAGCCTCGTGACGCGCTCGACGGCCTCCGCCACGTCCGCCGTCGGCTCCGACTCGACGGCGCCCGGGTACCAGCGCCGCACGGCGCAGCGCACCTGGTCCGCCCCTCCCTGGGGCAGGGTGGAGCCGACGACGGCGCCGCCGACCCGCCAGACGATCGCGCAGTCCCCGACCCCTGTCGGGAACACGACGAACGCAAGGGGCTGCTCCACCTCGGGTCCCGCTTCGCTGTCCGCGCCCATGCTGTCCGCGCCCATGCTGTCCGCGCCCATGCTGTCCACGTCCATACAGTAGGCCGCGGCACCGACATCGACGGCGCACCACCGCTTCCGCCGCTCTCACGGTGGCGTGTCAGGTGACGCCCAGCCAGACGTCAGCTTCGCAGGGCACGCTGCCTCCCGGCCGCCTCACCTCCGGCGCTGCCGGCCACAGCCACCGGAACCGCCACCGTAACGAGTTCGTTGAGCCGGATCAGGAACCACGCAACAGAAGGAGCCCGACCATGCAGTGTCCTATCGATCAGGCGAACCTCGTGATGTCGGAACGCAAGGGGGTCGAGATCGACTACTGCCCGCAGTGCCGCGGCGTCTGGCTCGACCGGGGCGAGCTCGACAAGATCATCGACCGCTCCATCGACGCCGAGATCGCCGCGGAGAACGCGCGCCCCCAGGCAGTGCCGGGCCTCCCGCAACCCCCGGTCCCGGCCGCCGTCCCGCAGGCCCGGCCCGCCGTCCCGCAGCCGCAGTACCGCGACGATCGCGGCTACGACGGCGACCGCTACGACGACCGGCGCCGCGACCACTACGACCCCCGCTACAGCAAGCGCAAGCGCAAGGAGTCCTTCCTCGGCGAGCTGTTCGACTTCTGATCGCCCCGCCGGGCAGGGCCGGCCACCGCCGCAGCCCCCCGCTACACCCCCCGCGCGAAGTGGTACGACGCGATCCGGTACCGCTGCGCGAAGTACAGCCCGTGCGCGGCGGCGCGCTCGGGCTGCACGCCCGAGTCGAGGTGCACCTCGCGCGCGCCTTCCTCCTCGGCGATCTCGTGCACCCGCTCCAGGAGCGCGGAGGCGTGCCCCTTGCCGCGTTCCTCGGGCAGGGTCGACAGGTCGTCGACGTAGCAGTACCGGCCCCAGGCCAGGTTGGTGCCGAACCGGAAGCCCAGCGCGGCCACGGCGTCGACCCCGTTGCCCGCGTCGTCGTCGAAGGCCCCGAGCAGGCGGTAGCCCTCGGGCCGCTGCACGTCGTCGACGTGCTTCTCGAAGGAGTCCGCGTCGGTCAGGTGCGGGCGCAGGGCCTGCATCGCGCGGAAGACCAGGTTGGTGCTCGGGGGAAAAATCTCGAGGATCACGGGCGCCACCCTAGCGAAGCCCGGGCGAACCGCCTCACACCGCGTCGCGGATGATCGGGCAGGTCATGCAGTGTCCGCCACCCCGCCCGCGGCCCAGCTCACCGCCCGCGATCTCCAGCACCTCGATGCCCGCCTTGCGCAGCAGGTCGTTCGTGGTGGTGTTGCGGTCGTAGGTGAACACGACGCCGGGTTCGACGGCGACGGCATTGTTCCCGCTGTCCCACTGCTGCCGCTCGGACTCGTAGCTGTCCCCGCCGGTCTCGATCACGCGGAGCTCGTCCAGCCCCATGGCGCCGGCGACCACGTCGAGGAAGGACACGCCGGCGGAGCCCGACACCACCACCTCCCCGTCGTCCCCCGGCCGCAGCACGAACGGGTGCACGCCGTCCACGATCCGCGGGTACACCGTCACCGTGTCCACGTCCACGAACGTCATCACCGTGTCCAGGTGCATCGCCGCGCGCAGGCGCGGCATCCCCGCCACCACCACCCGCTCCGCCGCGCCCCCCGCGAACAACCGCGCCGCCACCTGCGTGATCGCCTGCCGCGAGGTGCGCTCCCCCATACCCATCAGGACGGTCCCGTTGCCCACGGGCATGATGTCCCCGCCCTCGAACGTGGCCTGACCGTGGTCCTCCTCCGGGTCGCCCCACCACACCCGCGACCCGACGAAGTCCGGGTGGAACTCGTACACCGCCTTCATCAGCAGCGTCTCGTCGCGTCGCGCCGGGTAGTAGAGCGGGTTCAGCGTGACGCCGCCGTACAGCCAGCACGTCGTGTCCCGCGTGAACAGGGTGTTCGGCAGCGGCGGCATGAGGAACTCCCGCTCGTCCGGCGAGAACGCCGCGAGCGCCCGGTGTCCCGGCGGCAGCTCCGGCACGTCCGACACGGCGAGCCCGCCGATCAGGTACTCGGCGAGGGTGTGCGGAGGCAGCGACTCGAGGTATTCGCGGGTGGCGTCGACGAGGCCGTCGCCCACGGTCTGCGGCACGATCTTGCGGTCCAGGAGCCAGTCGCGGGCGCCCGGCACGCGCAGGGTCTGCGCCAGGACGGCGTGCAGCTCGACGACCTCGACGCCGCGCGCCTCCAGTTCCCCGACGAAGGCGGCGTGGTCGGCCTGTGCGCGCTCGACCCAGAGGACGTCGTCGAACAGCAGGCTGTCGGAGTTCGACGGCGTGAGCCGGCGGTGGGCCTGCCCTGGTGCGCAGACGAGCACCTTGCGGAGCCTTCCCACCTCGGAGTGCACGCCGTAGGCGGCGGAGGGACGCGGGCCGGGGTTCTGGGTCTCAGAAGCGGTCGTCATAACCGCCAACGGTACGTCGGCGTCGGCGAACCGTGCAGCGGTAGGGTCGTCGCGTGCATCTGGACTGGGAGATCAAGCCGAGCCTGCTCATGTACGTCGCCGGGGCGCCGGGTGGCCGCCTCGTCGTGGATCCCGAGGTCGGGGGTGAGGGTGCGTCGTTCTGGTTCGGGCTGGACGCGGAGCGCTCCGCGGGCCTGGACGGTGGTGGGACGACGGCGGACGCGCGTGCGTTCGCGTTCCGCGGCTCGGTCGCGTTCTTCGGGCACTTCGGGTCGTTCGTCGGTGAGATCGGCGACCCGGAGGTGCGCGCCGACGGTGACGGGGACGGGGACGACTGGACGATGTCGGTCCTGGACCGTGAGTCCGGGGTGCGGACGGGCGCGTTCCGGCTCGTGGGCGCTCCGGAGGTGGCCGACGACGGGCGCCGGCTCACGTGGCCCCGGGTCGAGGTGAGTGCGGCGGGCGCGAGCCTCTGGGGCGGGAACTATCCGGCCGGCACGCGGTTCGAGCCGGTCACCGTCGACCTCGGTCTCGCGTAGGGCGTCAGCCGCCGAGGATGGAGCCTCAGCCGCCGAGGACCTTCGCGTAGTGGAGGAAGGAGACGTCCCGCGCGAAGCCCTCGGACTCGTACAGTCCCTGGGCGGCGACGTTGTCCCAGGCCGTGGCGAGCGAGACGCGGATCGCGCCGGCTTCCTTCGCGCGCTCGCAGATGGCGCGGACGAGGGCGCGGCCCGCGCCGGTCCCGCGGGCGGCGGGTTCCACGAAGAGGTCGTTGAGGACCCAGACGGGGCCGAGGCTCACCGACGACCAGGACCGGTACGCCTGCGCGATCCCGACGGCAGGCCGGCCGTCTCCCGTCTCCTCCGCGATCAGCAGCGCCGTGTCGTCGGACGCGAACCGCGCGCTCAGGAACTCCCGCACGCGCCGCTCGTCGGCGGCGTGCTCGTAGAAGGCCAGATACTGCAGGAACAGTCCGGCGACGGCGTCGAGATCGGCATCGGTCACGTCACGTACTTCGATGGGCACGCGGGTGATCATGACAGGTCCACACCCGTGAAGGCCATTCCCATGGCGTTTCCCATGGCGTTCAGAACCCTCGCGCGACCGCCGCGCCGGCCGCCAGCCAGGCGCGTTGCGTGGCCGGGCGCAGTGACCGCAGGCTGAGTCTGCCGTCCACCATGCCCGGGTCGAACGGCACGGTCACGACCTCCCGGGCGAGGTTCCGGTACCCCCGCACGACCTGTCGTAGCTCCGCCGGTGTGGCCTTGGGGTCCGCCTGGCTCACGAGCACCACCGCGCCGCGGGCCAGTTCGGCACTGCGCGGGTCGCGGGCCGCGAGCGCCTCGAGCAGCAGCGCGCCGGCCTCCGCGTGGTCGTCGCGGGTGGTGGTCGCGACGACGAGCTGGTCGGTGTGGTCGATCATGCGCAGCCACATGGGGTCGGACTCGTCGTTGCCCGAGTCGATGAAGATCAGCCGGTAGTACTTGCTGAGCACGGCGTGGATCGCGTCGACGTCGGACGACGAGATCCGCTGCTCGTCGGCGAGCACCATCGGCTTGGAGCGCAGGACGTCGAACCGCATCTGGGACTGGTGGTGGATGTACCAGGCCAGGTCGGCGAGCTGCGCTGTGGGGCCGAGGAAGTGGTCGATCTGCGGCAGCAGGTCGTGCAGGGTCGCGTCGTGCATGCCCTGCTCGGTGCGCCAGCCGAGCGTGCCGCGCGTCTGGTTGTTGTCCCAGGCCACGACGCCGGATCCGCCGTGCGCCGCGAAGACGGCGCTGAGCAGCACGGTGCCGGGGGTCTTGCCGGCGCCGCCCTTGCCGTTCACGACGGCGACCGTGCGCGGCCCGGGCCAGTGCTGCGCGACGGCGGCCTCGTCGGCGCGCTCGGCGCGTTCCTCGGGGCTGGGCGGGATGTTCACGCCGATCCGGGAGAGCACTCCGCGCATGCCCCGCCGGGCAGGGTCCTCGCCGCGTTCCTCGACCAGGAAGGAGCGCCGGTCCGGTTCCGGGGCCGACGGCGCGTGTCCGTAGCCGGCGGGCTGGGGCGGGAAGGGCGAGCCCTGCGCGGGCGCCGGCACCCCGCCATGCTGCACATCGCCGTTGGGGTAGACCACGAGCTCGGACGTGCCCTCGGGCCCCGAGGCCGACACCGCCACGGGCAGCCCGACGGCGGCCGCGTGCTCGACGACGCGCCGCATGACCTCGCTGCGCGCCTGGCCGAGCGTGGTCATGTACACGGGATACGGAACGCCGCCGATGCGCACCTCTCCGGTGCCGTCCTCACGCACCACCGCGTGTGCGCGGTCCCAGCCCGGCGCCGCACCGACACTCATGCGCCTGCCCCCTCGACATCGTGCGATCCGGACGCCGGGCCGCAGCCTGGACCCGGCTGCGGGTGATTATTTCACCCACAATCGTGGCACAGGGTACAGCCCGGACGTCGGGGGTCGAGCGGCGCGGCTATGCGATCCGGGCGGCACGCTGAAGCCGTGACCGCGCGTGCTCGGCGCGCGGCACGTACGGCGTGAGGTACAGCAGCATGCCGGCCTCGGCGGGCGTGCGGTCCGCCTTGAACGAGTTGCACTCGTAGCAGGCGGCCACGAGGTTGAGCCAGGTCGAGGGGCCTCCGCGGGACCGCGGCACGACGTGGTCCACCGTCTCGGCGGGCCCTCCGCAGTATGCGCAGGAACCGTCGCGGCGCTTCACGCCCTGCTTGGTGCAGGCGGGTGCGCCGTTGCGCTTGTAGAGCCACCGCATCGCGACGTACCGGACCAGGCGCAGGACGCGCGGTAAGGGGAACGGTCCGAAGGTGCGGCCGTCGACCGCCTCCTCCACGACCGCTACCTCCCGCACGAGCATCCCGATGGCATGCCTGACCGACACGCGATGCAGCGGCTCGTAGCCGGCGTTGAGTACGAGGACATCGGCCACGGTCCGCTCCTTTCGGGTGAGAAGTTCGTTTCGTCGGTGCTGGAAGTGCAAAGAAAAAGCCGCCCAGGACGCAAGTCCTCCAGGCGGCACACGAGTGCTGGTCCGGCAAGCGCCGGGTCAGCGTCGTATCGCGCCTCGGAGGGCCTCGCGGCCGTCCAGGAGGTGCTGCGCGGTGGTCGGGTAGGACGAGGTGCGTGCGCAGCGGATCATGTGCTTCCCGTCCTCTCGTGTCGATACAGCGTGGATGGTGCGAGTGGATACAGCGGTGTGACGAGACCGGGCGACCTCGTCGTGAAGAAAGGTACACACGTAGCCTTGGCGCGTCCATGCCTTTTCTGAATCTGTCTCCAAGAATTCATCAAATCCCGGAGATCCGCCCCCGCGACACGCCGGGGGCGCCACGTCGGGCCTGGTCACCTCCGATGTCGGCGACTCGCGCTACCGTTGCTCCTCGGCCGGGCGTTTCCGGTCGGAACGGACAGCTGGCTGGAAGGAGCCCACATCCCATGATGGGAGGACATCACGCTGCCACAGGCGCCGCCGCCTGGGTCGCCGTGACCTCGACCGCACCGTTCGCCTTCGGCTGGTACGAGGGGGTCTCCCATACCGGCGTCGTCGCCGGCGCTCTGGTCTGCGCGGGCGCGGCGCTCCTGCCCGACGCCGACCATCACAACGGCACCATCGCCAACTCGCTGTCGCCCGTCTCGGACGCGGTGGTCAAGGTCGTCGAGAAGCTCTCCGGCGGACACCGCAAGGGCACGCACTCGATCCTGGGAGTGGTCGCCTTCACCGCTATCGCCTGGTTCCTCAGCCTGCTGTCGGTGGACACCGGGATCGACGGCATCGGAACCGTGCTCATCGGCCCGGGCATCATGTGCGTCCTGCTGGTCGCGTTCGCGCTGAAGGCACTCAAGATCACGCGCGACACCAAGATCCTGCCGTGGACGACGTCGGTGACCCTGGCCGCGCTCATCGCGGTCTTCGCGCCCGAGGAATGGTTCTGGATGCCGTTCTGCGTGGCCCTCGGGTGCGTCGTGCACATCCTCGGGGACCTCATCACCACGAACGGGGTCCCGGTGTTCTGGCCGCTGAAGTTCAAGTCCCCCTACTGGATGCGTGACGGCCGGGGCATCGAGCTCGACAGCTTCTGGCGGCGCAGCGGCAACATCGCCCTGCCGATCCTCGGAAACGCCGGGTCCGTGCGCGAGTGGATCCTCCTGGTCCCGATCTCGCTGTACGCGGTGACCGGCATCGTGTGGGCGCTGCTGAACCAGATGGGCTACGACACGATGCCGCTGTGGGAGCAGCTCACGTCCTGGGTGTGAGCGCGGCTCACAGACCGCGCGCCACCGCCGCGCCCGCGGCGAGCCAGGCGCGCCGCGTCGCGGGACGCAGCGCCCCGTAGCGCAGGTGGCCGTCGACCATGCCCGGGTCGAACGGCACCGTCACGACCTCGCGCGCGATGCTCTCGTACCCGGTGGCCACCTTCCGCACCTCCTCGGCGGGAGCCTTCTGATCCGCCTGGCTCACCACGGCGACCGCCTGCTGCGCCAGATAGGCGGAGCGTCCGTCGCGCTCGGCCAGCCCCTCCAGGAGCAGCGCGCCGGCCTCGGCGTGGTCGTCGCGGGTGGTCGTGGCGATCACGAGCTGGTCGGTGTGGTCGATCATCCGCTGCCACATCGGGTCGGACTCGTCGTTGCCCGAGTCGATGATGATCAGCCGGTAGTACTTGCTGAGCACGGCATGGATCGCGTCCACGTCCGCCTGACCGATGCGCTGCTCGTTCGCCATCGCCATCGGCTTGGAGCGCAGCACGTCGTAACGGTCACGCGTCTGGTGGTGCACGTAGCGGGCCAGGTCGGCGGCCTGCGCCGACGGCCCCAGCAGATGGTCGGCCTTGGGCAGCAGGTCCAGCAGCGTCGCGTCGTGCGGCCCCTTCTCCGTGCGCCAGCCGAGCGTGCCGCGCGTCTGGTTGTTGTCCCAGGCCACCACGCCCGCCCCGCCGTACTGCGCGAACACGGCCGACAGCAGCACCGACGACGGCGTCTTGCCCGCCCCGCCCTTGCCGTTCACGATCGAGATGGTCCGCGGGCCCGGCCAGTGCTGGCTCACGTCCCGCTCGTCCGCCCGCTCGCCCCGCTCCGCCTCGCTCGGCCCCACCGGCAGGCCCATGCGGGTCAGCCAGCCGCGGAAGCCCTGTTCGGCGGGTTCCTCCACCGATACCTGGGTGAGGAACGACGTGCGCTCGTCCCGGCGCGCGGGAGCGGAGGGCCCGGCCGCGGCGTCGCCGTCCGGCTCGAACGCGACCGGCGACGCCGGACGACCCCGCGCCGCTTCCTCCTCGCGAACCCAGTCCGCGACCCCGTCCGGGGCCGACGGCGTGGGGCCGGTAGCGTGCGGAGCGCTGTGACGTCCGACGTCGGGCGGGGTGCCGTGATGCGGGAAGCCGTCGTCGTGGGAGGGCGGCGGCACGGGCGCGCTCCGCCCGGCCGGAGCAGGGAGCGCGTCGATCGGGGCGGGGGCGTTCGAGGCGGCCCCGTCCGGCACGGCCCTGTTCGGTGTCCCGTCGATCGGCGCGGCGTCCGGCGATGGCGGGCTCATCGGCGTCGTGCCGCCTGCGTGCCCGGGCACCGGGATCGCGGGCGGGGAGGCGGGGATGCGCGGCACCGTCATGTCCGTGTCGGGCAGGGAATCGAGCGCGGGATCGGGCATGGTCTCGACGACCGGCGTCGCACCCGACGGCGTCGGGCCGTCCTCCTCCGGCACCACCGTGCCGTCGGGGTGCACGACGAGCCTCCACACGCCCTCCGGGCCCTCCGCGCTCGCGCGCACGGGGCGACCGACCTGGACCGCGTTCTCGGTGACGCGGCGCAACACCTCGATCCGCGCCTCCTCGAGGCTGCCCGTCATCACCGGGTAGACGCTCCCGTCGATCCGGACCTCGCCCGAACCGTCCGTCCTGACCACGGCCTCGATCTGAGGCCAGCTGCGCACCGTCTCCGTGCTCATCGGCGTGCTCCTCGACTCTGCTGTTCGTCTCGCCGAGGCCAAGCCTCCGCCATCTCGCCCCCGAAAGCGACAGGAAACACCGCTTTCGACCGGTGCGGGCGGCTGGTAACTTGCTGAAGTCGCCCCGTGACCAGCCGGGCGCCAGGCGTGAGGAGTCAGAGTGTCCGACCCGACCGTCCGGTTCACCCCGGGCATGAACCCCCGGCCGATTCGATCCGGCGAGCCGATGACGACGCTGGTCTTCGACCAGGAACTGGTCGGCAGACTCCAGGCGCTGCAGCGGGGCGGCTTCAGCATCCGCGCCGAGCAGGTCATCACGGAACACCTCGCGAAGGTCGGGCAGCACCGCGCGGGCGGGCGCACGCCGCACGAGATCAAGGAATACATCTGGCAGCAGATGCAGTGGGGCGACGCCGGAGTACCCGCCGCGCCCGACGGCGACCTGCACTCGCTGCGCCGCTCGGTGCGGGCGAACACCGAGATCATCGACCCGCCGGGAAGCATCCGGCCGCAGCCGCCGGGGCAGGGGCAGCCGCAGTCACCAGGGCAGTTCCAGCAGCCGACGGGACAGTTCCCGCAGCCCGGACCGTTCCAGCAGCCTGGAGCGATGCCGTCGGCGCAGCCCTCCGGCTCCGGCGCCCCCGAGGACCCGGGCGATCAGGCGCCGGAGGGCGGCGCGGGCGCGCGGGTGGTCGGCGAGATCCTGGGGTGGGTCCCGCGGGCGCTGCTCCTCGTGTCGGTCTACCAGCTGATCCGCCTGGTCCCCGAGTTCGACCGCATGCCCGACGTCTCGCGGTGGGAGCCGTTCCGCACGATCGGCGACGGCGTCCTGGAGGCGCTCAACCTGAACCCGGAATGGAGCGATCAGGCCGCTGACCTGACGATCCCGGTGCTCGGCGTCGTGCTGGCCGCGCTGCTGAACTACGTCACGCCGCTGCGCCGCGGCCGGAAGCTGCACACCTGGCCGTACGTGCTGGTGATCGGGGCGTGGATCGCGGTCTTCGCGGTGTCCGGCGTGTGGTCGTTCGCCTCCGACGCGTCCGAGGACGTCCAGCAGGGTATTCAGGACCAGGTCGAGGACGCCGTCGACGATCAGGTGGAACAGCTGACCGACGACGCGAGCGCCGCCGCGAGGGACGCCCTGGAGGAACAGGTCCAGGGCGACGACGGATGAGCCCCCGGCCGGAACCATCAAGTTGTCTGCCGATCGTGATTCTGGGAGCCTTTCGGCACTGGTAGGTTGCCCTGCGGGCTGACCTGCGTTTTTGTCCTGTACTGAGGAGTTTTCATGTCCGACGAGACGTATCGCCCCACGCACGGAGCGGTCCCGCCGGACCCGAACGCGACGCGAGTGCAACGCTCGGCGCGGCCCGCCGACGATCCCTACGCGACGCACGTGCAGCGGCCGGCCGCTCCGACCGAGGACCCGTTCGCCACCCGGGTGCAACCGCCGACCGCGCAGGCGCCCGGCCACGTCCCCGCGACGGGCGAGGTGCTGGGCGGTTTCGTGCTGCGCGAGTCGCTCGGGCACGGCGGGTTCGCCCACGTCTACCGGGCCGAGTCCCCGGCCGAGGGCGTGGTCGCCCTCAAGGTCCTGACCAACTCCCAGGCGGGGTCCCGCGAGCGTTTCGTCACCGAGGCCACGCTCCTGGAGCAGCTCGGCGGGCGCGGCTTCCCGGCGTTCGTGCGCGCCGACCTCGAGGCCCCGACCCCGTGGTTCGCCATGGACCTCGTGCCGGGCAGCACGCTCGCACAGCTCGTGCACGAGCACGGCCCGCTCCCCCGCCAGGACCTGCTCCGCGTGGCCGACGACGTCGCCGGCGCGCTGGCCGTCCTGCAGGAGGAGCACTACCTGCACCGGGACGTGAAGCCGGCCAACATCATCGTGTCCGACGGCCGCTGCGTCCTCATCGACCTCGGCATCGCCAAGGGGCACGGCTCGCAGACCTCCACGCACGCGGCCGGCACCCTCGCCTACATGGCACCCGAACTCTTCGTGCGCAAACCCCACCCCCGCTCGGACGTGTACAGCCTCGGGCTGCTGCTCATCTTCTGCGCCACCGGCTCGCTCCCGGCGGACCTGAACTTCGCCGGCCGGGACCTGACGCCCGAGGACGTCGGACCGGTGGACCCGGCGATCCTGCCGCTGGTGCTGGCCATGACCCGGCAGGACCCGGCCGGACGGCCGCCCCTGCACAACATCGCCCGCGCGGTGATGTCGCTCGCCTCGCAGCAGGCCCCGGAGCCCGGCCTGCTGCACGCCACCGAGACCACGCACACCGAGCGCGGCGTGGTCACCGACGTGGTGACCGCCGGCAGTCTCGCCGCCGGGGCCGCGGCCGCCGCGGTTGCCGCCCAGCCGGCCGGACCGCCCACGCAGGCGATGGGACCGGCGGGCACGCGGACCGAGGTGTTCAGCCCGGCGCGGCAGGCCTCCGCGGCCGCGGGTCCGCCGCCCGCGTCGATCCGGCCGCAGCAGCCCATGCCGCAGCAGCCGGCGACCCAGCAGCAGCCGGTGATCCAGCAGCCGGTTCCGCAGCAGCCGGTCCAGCAGCAGCCGGTCCAGCAGGGGTACGGATATCCGACGTATCCCCAGCCGCCGGCCCGGCCCGGCGGGCAGGGTTATCCCGCGCAGCCGCAGCCCGGTGGTCCCGGCACGGGTGGTCCGCCGTCGGACGCCGGGCGCCCGCAGCCGTCGTCGTACCCGGAACCGCTGCCGTCGCGACGCGACGAGCGGGAGCGCGGACGGGATCCCGAGCGGGACAACGACGCCGGGTGGCGGTTCGTCAGCATGCTGCTGGGGCTGATCCCGGCGGTCCTGCTGGGTATCGCCGTCTATCAGGTCCTCCGGCTCGTCCCGGGCTTCGACTCGATGCCCGACATGTCGCAGGCGCCGCTGTTCCGCGCGCTGGGCGACTGGCTGCTGCTGACGCTGAACCTGCCGCTGGAGTGGTCCGACACCATGGCGAACCTCACGATCCCGCTGCTCGGCCTCGTGCTGGCGGGCGTCCTGAACATGGTGACGCGGGTAGCGGGCAGGTCCGAGGCCCGGCGGCGGCGCCTGTGGCCGTACTTCCTGACGATCGGCGTCTGGATCGTCGTGCTCGCGGTGCAGGGCATCGTGGCCGCCGTGACCGAGGGCGTGGAGAACGCCCGGGAGGACATCGGCAACAGCATCGAGCAGGGGATCGAGGAGCAGCAGGAAGACCTCCAGGAGCAGTTCGACGAAACGGTGCAGGAGCAGCAGGACCAGATCGAGGAGCAGGCGACGGAGACGGGCGAGGACTTCTTCGATTCGATCTGGCCGTTCTGACGGTCACATATCACCCCCGGAGCAGCGGTTTGTCCCGGAACCTGTACGCCGGCTTGGTACCTTGCGCACATGCCCCGGGCCGAGCAGATTCCCCCAGCACCGGACCTCGACGACGCCGCGCCCGTGTCCGTCGACTCCGCTCCGGTTCCCCCGCCTCCCCCGCCTCCGGAACCCGGAGAGCGAGAGGCGGACGCGGCCGCGCCCGAGCCCGCGTCGGAGCCCGAACACGGACCCGGGGCGACAGAAGCCCTCGACGTCGACGGCGAGGCCGTACCCGCCGCCAAGGTTGAACCTGAGATTGAGGGTTTGGCCGCCCCTCCGGTGAACCCTGAAGCTCAGGTAGAGCCCGAGGACGAGACCAACCCTCGAGTCAAGGTTGAGACTTCCGCGGAGCCGGAGCCCGGACCAGAGCCGCAGCACGAACCGGAGCCCGAACCCGAGCCTCGACCCGAGGTCAAGGCTCCGCCCCCTCCCCTCCCCGTGCGCCCCGTGCGGCGCATACCCGCGAGCGGGGAGCGGGTGGGCGACTACACGCTCGGCGAGTCGCTCGGTCACGGCGGGTTCGCCCACGTGTACCGGGCCGAGGCCCGTGACGGCGGCGAGGTCGCCGTCAAGATCCTGACCGGCCTGCCCGACGACGCCCGGGACCGCTTCGAGCAGGAGGCCGAGCTCCTCGAGCAGATCGGCGGGCGCGGCTTCCCGCGCTTCGTCGAGTCGGACATGGACGCTTCGCAGCCGTGGTTCGCGATGGAGCTCGTCCCCGGCAGCACGCTGCTGGAACGGGTGCGGGCGGAGGGACCGCTGTCCGGCCGCGACGCGCTGCGCCTCGCCGAGCAGGTGGTCGACGCGCTGCTCGTGCTGCAGGACGCACGCTGCCTGCACCGCGACCTCAAGCCCGCGAACATCATGGTCGAAGGCGACCGCGCCGTCCTCATCGACCTCGGCATCGCCAAGGTGTTCGACGCCGCCACGTCGACGCAGCCGGCCGGGACGGTGTCGTACATGGCACCGGAGCTGTTCGGGCGGCGCGTGCACCCCCGCTCCGACGTCTACAGCCTGGGTCTGCTGCTCGTGTTCGCGACCACGGGCGCGCTTCCCCCGGACCTGAACTTCCTCGGGCGGGACCTGGCCGCCGAGGATCTGGTGGAGGTCGCGCCGGGCGCCGGCCCCGGCACCGCACCGCCCGAGATCGACCGGCACCTGCTCCCGCTGATCCTGGCCATGACGCGGTACCAGCCCGCCCACCGGCCGCCGCTGGCGAACATCGCGGGCGTCGTGCGCGCCCGGCTCCGGGGTGCGGACGCCGACCCGACCCTCCTGATCGCCGAGCAGCTCGTCGCCGACGGGGTCACCGCCGCCGAACGCGCGATCCTCCCGGCGACGGCCGTGCTGCCCATGTCCCCCGAGCGGCCGACGAAGGTGTTCGAGCGCGGCCCCGCCGCCGGCGACAGCGCCGACGCCGTCCCACCGGGCCGTGCCGGGGAGCCGTGGCACGCCCTGGTGTACGACCGCGAGCTCATGAACGTCCTGTCCGAGGTGCACGCCGACGGGTTCGACGGCGCGGCGTCCCAGGTCATCGCCGACCATGTCGCGCAGCTCGGGGCCGACGCGGCCGAAGGGCACACCCCGGCGGAGATCAAGGACTGGATCTGGCAGGCGATGCGGTGGCGTGCGGCGGCACCCCCGGACGGCCACGCGGACACGCTGCGCGGCTGGCGCAGGTTCCGGAAGCCGGAGCCGGCGGCCACCCAGGTGCAGGAACCCGTGCGTCCGCAGGAGCCCGCCCCGCCGTCGTACGCGCCTCGCAAGAGCCCCGTGAAGCACCTCGGGCCCGCGCCGCACACGAGCTCGGTGAAGCACCTCGGGCCCGCGCCGGCCCCGCCGGCCCAGGCTCCGCGCACGCCGGCCCCGCCCACGCAGGCCCCGCCCACGCAAGCCACCTCCGCGCTGCCGCGGTCGAGGCCGCCGTCGGTCCAGCCACGCTCGACCGCTGGGGGCTCCGCCGGTTCCGCCCGGCCGAACGTCGGCGCCACGCGTCCGATGCCCGCCGTGCGGCAACCACCGGCGCAGGCCCCGGCGCCGCAGCCCGCGCCCGTCCAGCGTCCCGCTCCCGCCCGGCGCCCCGCTCCCGCGCCCGTCGCGAAGCGGTCGGGCTCCCCGGCCCCGGCAGCCGGTGCCGCACCACGCCCGCGGAAGGCCGCCGGCTTCCTGGGTGCCCTGCTCCGCTGGGTCCCTCGCCTGCTGCTGCTCGCAGCGGTGGCCCTGACCCTCGGCGCGGTCGGGTCGACGGCGCTGGTGCCGTGGCTCGCCTACGTCACGAGCCTGCCGGTCGGCGTCGTCCGGCCCGCGGAGGGGCCGTTGATCGCGGTGGTCGCGCTGTTCGTCGCCATCATGCTGCGATCGGCCGGGCACCGGATGCACGTGTGGTTCTACGTCCTCGGGGCGCTGCTCGTGACGGGCGGCGCGATCTTCCTCGCCACGTGAGCCGTCCCGATCGCGGCGGACCGGGACGCACAGGAAGGCCGGGGAAAATCCCTGGCGCACGTCCAGGGTCCGGTGCCAGGGTGAGCCCCACGGTCCCTGGACGGGGACCGGCCAGCGTTCCGTCGGCACGGCCGGCGGCTTCCCGGAAAGGAGGTGGCGTCATGGACGAGGACCTGACGCCCGCCGCACACCCCTCGCATCCCGCGGGCACGGCTGCGGCAGACGCCACCCCACTTCCGGAGCACGCGCCGGCCGGCTGATCCGCACGGTCGCCCGCAGTGCTCCAGCTTCCGAGGAGCACCCCGTTGTCCCGTTTCCCCGCAGTACCTGATTCCCCGTACCTGACCGAGCGCCGCAGACGTGCCGTGCGGGCGGAGGAGCCCGCGCCCGCCGTCGTCGAGCCGGGACCCGGCCAGCGCTGGTCCACGTGGCGATCGGTCGCGAAGGGCCAGCGCGGCCCGGCGCCGCGCCCCGACTGGCTCGTCACCTCCGACGCGGCGCTCGACACCGAGCTCGGCGTCCTCAAGACCGGCAAGGAGGCGGACGCGTTCCTGATCGAGCGCGCCATCCCCTCGCACGACGACGCCCGGCCACCGGGCGCCTGCCTGCTCGTCGCCAAGCGTTACCGCGGTCGCGAGCACACCACGTTCCACCGCGACGGCGACTACACCGAGGGCCGCCGCTCCCGGCGCACCCGCGACCAGCGCGCCGTCGACGACCGCAAGTCCCGCTGGGGCCGGGCTGTGGCCGCCACCCAGTGGGCCGACGCCGAGTTCGTCGCCATGGCGGCCGCCTGGGAGGCCGGCGCGCCGGTCCCCTACCCGGTACAGATCGACGGGACCGAGCTCCTCATGGAGTTCGTCGGCGACACGGACCCGGAATCCGGCGAGATCGTGGCCGCGCCCCGGCTCGCCCGGGAGCGTCCCGGCGCGGAGCTGCTGGAGTCCTACTGGGAGCAGCTCGTCGGTGGCATGTCGGTACTGGCGCGACTGGGGTACGCGCACGGCGACCTCTCCCCGTACAACGTGCTGGCGCACGGCGAGCGGCTCGTGATCATCGACCTGCCGCAGGTGGTCGACCTCGCGTCGAACCCGTTCGCGTCGGAGATCCTGCTGCGCGACTGCCGCCACATGTGCGCCTGGTTCGCCACGCGCGGCCTCGACCGGGATCCGGAGGCCCTCTTCGCGGACCTGCTGGCGCAGGCCTGGTGAACCGCTGAGCCCGGGGCGTCAGCCGGCCGGCGAACCGCTCGGCGACGGCGTCGGGTCGTCGTCGGCCACCGTTTCCTTGTCGAACAGGCCCTGGAGGCCTTCGGTCAGCCCTTCGTCCGCCGTTTCCGGCGGCGGGCCGGTCGTCGGATCGCCGGACGGTTCGTCGCCGGGTTCGCCGGAGGGCGCGCCGGAGGGCGCGTCGGTCGGCACGTCGAGCGGTGCGTCGCTCGGTTCCTCCGACGGCTCGCGGGAGAGCCCGCCCTCCGGTTCGGACGGCTCGGGCGGTTCGGAGGGCTCGGGCGGCTCAGGCGACTCGACCACCGGATCGGTGACCGTAGTCGTCCCCTCGGGAAGTTCCCCGGCCGGGACGTGGCGCACCTGCGTGATCACCGACGCGGCGTCGAGGACGGAGGTGCGCCCCGCCTCCAGTTCCTCGAGGTGCCGCTCGCGCCGCTCCTGGCCGGCGTCGTCGGGCAGTTCCTGCTGCACGACGCGCGACGCCTCGTCGAGCGCGCCGCGCAGCCGCTGCAGCGTGACGGGGGCCGACACGGCCGCCCGCGCGGCGGCCGTGTAGACGACCTCGCCCGCCGCGATCGTCTGGACGGACCGGTCGCGGGACTCGTCGACCAGCCGGTCGACGGCACCCGGCGGGACATCGCCCCCGCCGACGACGACGTCCGCGGTCACGATCGCCGGGATCAGCACGGTCTCGCTCGTGGACCCGGCCCCGTACCGCGGCTGGTCCTCGATCATCAGGGCCACCGCCCCGCCGACGCACAGCATCGTCACCACGAGTGCACCGGTCCCCACCATGAAAGCGGACCGCCGCCCGTAGAACCACTCGCCGGCCTTCTGTGCCTTGCCCATCGGGCGCCACTCTAGCGACAATGCAGTCCCCGCGGCCGACGTCGCGTCCTGGCCTGGTCCGGGTCCGCGCCGAGGGCACGCGCCGTCTCTACGCGGTGGACGACGACGGCACCGCCGTCGCCCGGGAGTGGCTCGCCCGCGGAAAGCGCGAGCGCCGCCGGGCTGACGGGCGCTCCGCGCTTGGCACACTTTTTCTGTCCGCCTCAGGACACCGCGTCCAGCGCCTGGTCCAGGTCGGCCCACAGATCCTCGACGTCCTCCAGGCCCACCGAGAGGCGGATCAGGTTCTCCGGGATCCCCGCGTCGGCGCGGGACTCCGGGTCCATGATGTGGTGGCTGATCGAGGCGGGGTGCTGGATCAGGCTGTCGACGCTGCCGAGGCTGACGGCCGGGGTGATCAGCCGCACCTCGCCGATCAGGGCCTGGGCATCGCCCGCCACCTCGAACGCGACCATCGCGCCGCCGCCGCTCATCTGGTCCGCCGGGCGGGGCGCACCGCCGAGGCCGGGATAGCGGACGCGCGACACGGCGGGGTGCCCCTGCAGGCGCCGGGCGAGCTCGGCCGCGCCCGCGGACTGGGCCCGCATGCGCACCGGCAGCGTCGACAGCCCCCGGTGCAGCTGGTACCCGGCGAGCGGGTGCAGCACGCCGCCCGTGACGAACCGGACCTGGCGCAGCACGCGGGCGAACTCCTCGGAGCAGGCGACCACGCCGCCCATCACGTCGCCGTGGCCGCCCAGGTACTTCGTGGCGCTGTGCAGCGTCATCGCCGCTCCGTGCGCGAGGGGCCGCTGCAGCACGGGCGTCGCGAACGTGTTGTCCACGCACACCGGCACGGGGGCGCAGGCGTCGGCCAGCTCCTGGATGCCCGCCTCCGACAGCGTGGGATTGGCCGGCGTCTCCACGACCACCAGCCCCGTGCCGTCCGTGATGGCCGACGGCGCCTCCTTGGCCGACGCGAACGTGGTGGTGTTGCCCAGCAGCCCGGAGTCCAGCAGATGATCGCTCGTCCCGTACAGCGGACGCACCGCGACGACGTGCGGCAGGCCCGCCGACACCCGCGCCAGCAGGACCGCCGACAGTGCCGCCATCCCGCTGGCGAACGCGACGGACGCCTCGGCGCCCTCCAGCTCGGCCAGCGCCTGCTCGAACCGGCGCACCGTGGTGTTCGCCGCGCGGGCGTAGACGGGCGGGCCGCCGTCGTCCTTCCCCTCCGTGAAGGCGTCCAGCCGCGCCGCCTCCCCGGCCGCGTCCCGGGAGGGGTACGTGGTGGACAGGTCGAGGGGCGGGGCGTGCAGGCCGAGGTCGGTCAGATCCTCCTTGCCGGCGTGCACGGCACGGGTGGCGAGAGATCGGGTGTGCGAATCCATGGCGTACTGTTCGCACACAATGCGGGATTTCCGGCCGGACTCTGGTAATAATTCGACCCATGACCCGAGAAGTGCACCTCGATTCGGTCGACCTGGCGATCCTGCGAGAACTGCAGAACGACGGGCGCCTGGCGAACAAGACGCTCGCGCAGCGGGTCGGCGTCGCGCCGTCGACCTGCCTCGCCAGGACCCAGCGGCTGCAGGACACCGGCGTGATCCGCGGCTACCGGGCCGAGATCGATCCGGCCGCCGTCGGACGCGGGCTGCAGGCCGTGCTCGCCATCCGGCTCGCGTCGCACTCCCGGCCGCTCCTGGGACCGTTCGTCGAGTGGGCGCGGCAGCTCCCGCAGACCCGGGCCGTGCACCACGTCACCGGGCCCGACGACTTCCTGGTCCACGTCGCCTGCACCGACACCGACGACCTCCAGCACCTCGTGCTCGGCCTGACCGCCCGCCACGAGGTCGGCCGGGTCCAGACGGACCTGGTCTTCGCCTCGTGGCCGGGCGGGCCGGTCACGCCGGCCTGATCTGCCGTGAGCCGCGGAGGTGTCCGATCAGGCCGTGGCCGTAGGCGTCGGCGACGGCGTCGGGCTCGACGGCTCGGGCGACGGCTCGGGAGCGGGCGACGGCGTGGGAGCCGGCGTGGTGCCCGGGTCGTCGTCCCCGTCGCTGCCGTCCCCGTCCCCGTCGTCCGGGTCGCCGCCCCCGGTCCCGCCGTCCCCCGTTCCTCCCGAGCCGCCAGAGCCGCCCGAGCCCGAACCGCCCGAGCCGCCAGACCCGGAGCCGCCCGGGTCCGGGCTGTCCGGCCCGTCCGCCACGGTGTCCCCGCCGGGCGACTCCCCCGCCGGCCCGGTGGTGTCGTCGTCGGCCGGACCGACCGTGTCGTCGGGCGCGACGGCCGCCGTCGTGGTTCCCGGCGGGAGCTCGGAGCCGGGGACGGTCCGGACGGCGGTGATCCGCGCCGCGGCGTCGAGGATCTTCGTGCGCAGACCGTCCAGCGTCGCCAGCCGGCGCGTCTGCTGCTTCTCGGTCGCGTCGCGGTCGAGCGGGTCGTCCAGCGCCTCGGACGCCTCGTCGAGCGCCGCGCGCAACTGCTCGAGGGCGCCCGACGACGCCGTCGGCCGGGCCGCCGCGTACACGTCCTCACCGGCCCGGACCGCCTCGGCGAGCCGGGCGGTCGCCCGCTTCAGGCTGCCGGGCAGGTCCTGCGGGTCCACTCCCTCCAGGTCGTCCACCGACATGATCATCGGGATGGGCAGCGGGCTGACGGCGGCCGCGGCCGCCGTCGGTCCGGAGTCGTCGCCCCGGTTCGCCAGCGCCAGACCACCGCCGCAGACGACGGCCGCCACGAGCGCGCTCACGCTGGTCGCGATCACCGGCCGCCGCCAGTGCGCGTCCTTGTCCCCCTGTGGTGCGGAGGTCCAGATTTCCCTTTGTTCCCCTTGCTCCTCCATGTCTGGCACGATAAGCACGCCCGGAGACTCCGCGCCCGGTGGGTCGTGATATAGAGCGCTGAATCACCCTCACCTCACGCGCCGCTGCGGGCTCTCGCTCATGGCAGGGGCGCGGGGGGCCGCGTCGCGCACACCCGGTGGAGACCGACGTCGGCCCAGCCGAGCGCGGGGTGCCGCACCGACCCGTCCTGGCACACGTCGAGGCTGATCCGGTCGAACCCGTGCGCGAGCCCGGTACCGGCCGCCTTGGTGAGAGCCTCCTTGGCGAGCCAGAGGTCGAGCAGGCAGGCGGCGCGCGCCGACGGCGGCAGCCGGCCGAGCGCGGCGCGCTCCGACGGGGAGCAGAACCGGGCCGGCAGCCCGTGGGCGCCGAGGTCCCGGTCCCGGCGTTCGACGTCGACCCCGGCAGGGCCCCGTACCCCCGCCAGCGCCACCACGAGGCCGGCGGTATGGGCGATGCTGAGCCAGGTCCCCGCCGGGCGGCGGACGGCGGGGGGCCGGCCGGGGCAGGACGGCGCGAGACGGGCCTCCGGGCGGCCCGCACGGGCCAGGGCGTGGTACGCGGCGGCGCGCGACCGTTCGAAGCGGAGCCGTGCCGCGGTGGTGTGGAACGACGCGTAGCGATCGGGGTCGTCCCGCAGGACGCGCACCCGGGTCGCCGCGGTCACGTGCGCGTCCTCGGACAGGGCGACGACGGCGGTGCCCGGCCGTTCGAGGGCGACGACGGGATGCGGGGCGCCGTGCGGTCTCACTCCGCCATCTTCTCGGCGAGAGCGACGGCCAGCGCCTGGATCGTCGGGTGGTCCCAGGCGATGGTGGCGTCCACCTCGATGCCGTAGGCGTCCTCGATCTCGCCGCACAGCGCGAGCGCATAGACCGAGTCGAGGCCGAGCTCGGCCAGGGGCGTGGTCGGGGTCACCTGGTCCACGGCAGCGGTGCCGAACCCGACGACCTGCTCGGTGAGCCATGCCTCGAGATCCTGGGTCGTGGGGGCGGGTGTGGGGTCGCTTCCGGTCATGACGTGCTCCTCGCTGTCTCTGGGGATGCTGCGCCGTCAGGGGGACGGTGTGAAGACGGGTTCCGCGGTCAGCCGCGTGGACCGGAGCCCGGACCGGCGTGCGACGAGGGTGGTGGCGGCCAGGTCGTGCGCGTCGCCGTCCAGGTCCGGCCCGGCCAGCCCGAGCAGGGCCGCGCTGCGGCGCAGCGTGGCGGCGAGCCAGCGCGGGTCGGACCGGTGCGTCCCCTCGGCCCGGTGCGCGTACCAGGTGCCGACGACGGCGGACGCGGCGAGCAGCACGCTCAGGTCCCGCGCGAGGTCGAAGGTCTCCTGGTCGCACAGCCCGGTGAAGCGGACCCTCGGACTCGCCGCGACGGTCGCTGCCAACGCGTCCAGCCGGTCGGCATGCCGTCCGACGAGGGCGGCGGCCCCGGGAGAGGCCGCCTCCAGTGCCCCGCGCGCGGCCTCGTCGTGCAGCGCGCCGGTGAGTCCGTCGCGGCCGGCCACACCGAGCGTGAGCCGGGCCAGGTCCGGTTCCCCGGCCAGCGCGTCGTCGTCGAGCAGGCGCGGCTCGTACGGGACGGGGGCACCGCGCGCCCAGCGCGGCAGGTGCGGCACCATCGACATCAGGCAGCTCGTGCCGCCGGCGTGCCCGATGGGCAGCACCGTCAGGTCGCGCACCAGTTTCTCGAGGATCCCGTACGGGGCGACGCGGCCGTAGAACGTCGAGCCGAGCAGGGTCGCCAGCTCGTCCAGGCCGTCCTGGACCAGCTCGGGCACCAGGTACTTGCACGCCGCGGACAGGAGGAAGCTCATCTCCGGCGCCACGTGCAGCGCGCGCACGGCCGCGCTCGCCAGCGCGTCGGCCAGGAGCAGGTCGGTCCACGCCACGGCCAGGATCCTGCGGCTGTACGGCAGGTCCAGCACCGTCGTGCCGTACAGCCGCCGGCCGGCGGCGTAGTCGACGGCGACGTGCAGGGCCGCGTCCAGGGAGCCGATCGCCATGGCGGGCAGCACGGACCGGGTGACCTGGAAGGCCCGCAGCGCGGTCTCGGTGGCCGTCCCCTCGGGACCGATCAGCGAGCCGCCGGGCACCGGGGCACCGTCGAGGTCGGTCCCGCCGAGCCGGACGCCGCGCATGCCGGCGGTGCGGTAGCGCGAGTGCCGGCGCACGCCCTCACCGCTCGCGGGATCCCACAGCACGAGGCTGTGCGACCGCGGGCCGTCCTGCGGGGACGTGCGCGCCATGAGGACCACGCGGTCGGCGCGGTCGATGTTGTTGATGACCGCCTTGGTGCCGCGCAGCACCCGGCCGTGGGGGCCGTCGTCGAGGCGGCACGCGTTGCGCGTGAGGTCGTTGCCGTGGTCGAGCTCGTGGAACGCGACCGCCACACGGCCCCCGTCCAGCAGTACGCCGGCCACGTCCCGCTGCTGGGCCGGGCTGCCGGCGAGCCACACGTTCACGCAGGCCATGAGCGAGGTGACGCCGAATCCCAGGCCGAGCGCCGGGTCGCGGCGGAACACGGGCATGAGACGGTCCACCATCTCGCGCGTGGAGACCCAGCGCCCGCCGAGGCGCGCGGGCACGAGCTCGGCGTTCGCCCCCCACTCGTGCAGCAGGTCCTCGCTCCCGGCGCTCAGCTCCCGGGCGTCGTCGGCGGCCAGGAGCGACGAGTACGAGAAGGGACCCTCCGCGAACGGATCGCCGAGCACCTGCTCCAGCGGCGCGGTCATCGTGCTCCTCCCCCGGCGAGCATCCCGACCGCGCCACCGGCGGCGGCCGTGCGCGCGACATCGACCAGGCCGTCCACCGCGTGGGCCGCCTCGCGACCGTAGGCGGGCCGGCCACCGTCCAGCCGGGTCGGGTCCAGCATCCGGGCCAGGCGCACCAGGCCCCGGTCGAGCCGGCCCTCCCCCGACCAGAACGCGCCGGGCGCGTCGTCGTCGGCCGCGACGCCGAGCAGCGTGGCGGCGGCCAGCACGACGGCGTACTCGTGCGCGGTGCGGTAGCGGTCCGGGTCCGGGTGCCGCTGCGGGGACAGCCGTCCGGCGCCGGCCGTGAGGTCGGCGGACCGGCGCACCAGCGTGGCGGCGACCGCGCGGCCTGCCGGGCCGAGCAGGTGCTCGCCCCGCTGGGCCAGCACCGGCAGGTGCCGCACCAGCCGCGCCCCGGATCTCGTCCGCAGGCGCAGGCGGCCGGGCGTCCACGGCGTGGCGCACCTGGCCTGGGAGAACAGGCCGCCGGGCAGCGGGTCCGGCTCGTCACGGTGCCGGCCTATCGCCGTGAACTCGTTGATCACCGCGTGCAGGTTCACCAGCGAGTTCCCGTCGAAGATCCCGACCACGCGGTTGTCCCGCACCGCCTTCTGCACGTGCCCGTACGGTCCGTCCACGAGCACTCCGCGGGCACCGGCGAACCGGGTGAGGGTACGCAGCATCCGGTCGGTCAGGTGCGTCACCAGATACTTGACCACCGGGCTGACCAGCGCGGACTCCTCGGGAAGGAGCTGGAGGTGCCGGGCGCCGGCCAGCGCCACGGTCTCGGCCACGGCCAGGTCGCACACCGCGTCGGCGAGCGTCTCGCGCGCGGCGGGCAGGTCGGCGAGGGTCCGCCCGTACAGCCGGCGCTCGTCGGCCAGCCGCACCGACGCCTGCACCACCGTGTCCGCCGCCCCCAGGGACAGCGCCGTGCACAGCGTGCGGGTCACCTGGAGGCCCTTCAGCACGATCTCCAGGCCCTCGCCCGGTTCCCCCACCATCCGGCCCGGTGGGACGAGGGCACGGGAGAAGCCGAGCCCGCTGATGTCCGCACCGCGGATGCCGTGCGTGGCCACCTTCTCCCGGGCACGCAGCCGGTCACGGCCGACCTCGGCCTTGTCGACGAAGAACAACGACAGCGACCGCGGCCCGGGGTCGTCCGAGGTGCGTGCCAGCACCGTCATCGCCCGGCCCCGCGTCGCGTTGTTGATCAGCCACTTCTCCCCCTCGAGCACCCACGAGCGCCCGTCGGGCCGCGCGGTGGTGCGAGTGGCGAGCAGGTCGCTGCCCCGGCCCTGTTCGGTGAGGCCCCAGGAGACGGACTCGCCGGCCAGCACCATCGGCGCGACCACTTCGTGCGCCAGATCCCCGGGCGCCGTCCACGGGCAGACCGCGCCGAGGAACGTCTTTCCGTGCGCGACAGCCGCCGTCAGGTCCCGGCGGGCCACCGCCCGCACCGCCAGCAACGGGGAGAGCAGGTCCACGAGCTGCCCGCCGTGCTCGGCAGGCACGTAGTCCGCCTGGAGGCCCGCCGCGACGACGGCGTCGAACTCCTCCTGCGGGAACGCCGCCGCCTCGTCCAGGGCCACGCTCCGGCCGAACGAGATCGCCGCGTCGGCCGTGCACGGGTCCCCGAGGGCGGCGTCCAGCGCGGCCGCACGCGCTCCGGCGGTCACGACGCGTCCCCCCGCTCCTCCGGCGGGACCACGAGCGGCATCCCGCCGTCCTCGACCATCGCGCGGACCCTCCGTCGCTGCACCTTGCCGCTGGTGGTGCGCGGCACGGCGCCGCGCCGCGTGAGACGGACCGTGACGGAGCCCGTGCCGAGCGCGTCGGTCACGGCGCGGTGGATCCCGGCACGCAGCCCGTCCGGCGTCCGCGCGGCGGCCCACGGCATCAGCTCGACGACGACGGTGACGCGGCCGTCCGCGGCCTCGAAGGCCGCCGCGACCCCGGTGCCGGCCTCCCCGGCGGCCGTCGCCGCCACGTGCTCGACGTCGGCCGGGTACACGTTCCGGCCCCGGACGATGATCAGTTCCTTGATGCGGCCCGTGACGTACAGCCGCCCGTCCACGAGCGCGCCCAGGTCACCCGTCCGGTAGAACGGCCCCTCGTCACCGAGCCACGCCGCGAAGTCCTCGGCAGTGGCGGGCCGCCCACGGTACCCGCGCGCCACGGTCGCGCCGCGCACCCAGATCTCTCCGACGACGCCGTCCGTCACCTCCCGGGGCGTCTCCTCGGGCGCGACGATCCGCACGTCGGTCCCCTCGGCCACGGTCCCGCAGGAGACGACGTCGACGCCGGCCGGTTCGGGCACGGTCACCAGGCGGTTCCCGGCCAGCGCGTCGGGGTCGGCGTGCAGCACCCGGTACCGCCCCTCGGGCTCCCGGCCGCTCACCAGGAGCGTGGTCTCGGCCAGGCCGTACGCGGGACGGAACATCTGCCGGACGAACCCCGTGCCGGCCATCAGCTCGGTGAACGCGACCAGCGTGTCCTCACGCACCGGCTCCGCGCCGGTGACGGCCGTGCGCAGGGACGACAGGTCGAGGCCGGCCACCTGGCCGGGACGCAGCAGCTTCGCGCACAGCGCGTAGGCGAAGTCCGGCGCCACCGCGCAGGTGGCCCGCGACTCCGACAGCAGCCGCGGCCACGTCACGGGGCGGCGCAGGAACTGGCTGGGCGTGGTGAACGCCAGCGAGCCCGCCACCGCGAACGGGTGCAGGATCTGCCCCACCAGCCCCATGTCGTGGTAGTGCGGGAGCCAGCCCGCTATCACCATGCCGGGGCGCGAGTCGAGCGCCGCGGCGATCGACCGCTGGTTCGCGAGCAGGTTGGCCTGGCTGATCTCCACGCCCTTGGGCGAGCCCGTGGAGCCGGACGTGTACTGGAGGATCACCAGGTCCTCGGGGGTCACCTCCGGCGGTTCCCACGCGGCGGCCGCGGACGGGCCGTCCCCGCCGCGCCGGCCGGCGTCGAGGGCGGGAAGCACGACGACGTCGACCTCCTCGCCGGCCGACGCCGCGGCGACCGCCGCGCCCGCGCTGTCGCACAGCACGAGACGCGAACCCGCGTCGGCCGCGATCGCCTCCAGCCGGTGCATCGCGTGGGGCTGTCCCCTCGTCGGCAGCGGGACGGGCGCGACCACCAGCCCGGCGTGCAGGGCACCGAGCAGCCCCCGGAGGAAGTCGATCCCCGGCTCGAACGCGAGCACCGCCACGTCGCCGGGAGTGAAGCCGGCGGCCCGCAGCTCCACCGCGGTGCGGCGCGCGTCGCGGGAGAGCTCGGCGTACGGGAGCCGGGTACGCTCGTCGGCCGACGCCCAGAACTCGACGTGCTCGTCCGCGGAGGCCAGGACGCGGAACATCCGCTCCGAGAAGGTCCGGCACCCGTCGTCGGAGTCCAGGGGCGGCACACCGGTGACGGTGTCCTCGATCGTGCTCATCGCGGGCTCGTCTCGTCGGTCCGGTCGTCCAGCCAGGCGCGGAGCTGGTCGAGGTCCCGGACGATCCAGTCGGCGGTCGACACGACGGCGAGGTTCTCGACCATCTCGGTGACCGCGACGACGGGAACGCCCGCGAGGTGCGCCGCGTACATCTCCATCGCGGTACCCATGCTGGGGATGCGGTGCGGGAGGTAGGCGACGCACAGGTCGCACCGCCCGGCCTCGCGCGCCATCTCGCGGAAGATCGTCCGCAGCTCCGCCGCCCTGCCCGGGAGGTCGGCGGTCGCGAGGACGGGCGGCGCGTCGGAGGCGATCCGGACGACGAGTTCGGCGAGCGCCGGATCGGCCATGCGGTCGCGGACGGGTGCGCTCGGGTCGAAGCACTCGACGCCGGGAAACGCCTCGGTGAGGATCGTCGTGAGGTCCGTCCGGTACTGCTGGTCCTCGACGTCGACGCCACGGTTGGCCCCCTGGATCGTCCCCGCGAGGAAGATCCGGCGGGGGCGGATCAATTGTCCTCCAGCCGGTAGGGCTCGAGCCGGGTGCCCGGGTCGGCGAGGGCCTGGTAGACGCGCGCGGCGGCGAGGATGTGGTCGGTGATCTCGGCCCGCGTCGCGGACACCGCGGACTCGAGCGCGTCCCAGAGGGGCTCGGCGTCGCCGGTACGGCTCCGCGCGAGGCGGCCGTCACTGGCCCGGAGCCACAGGTCGGCCGCGGTGAACTGCCTGCCGGCGAATTCCTCGAGAGGGAGGATCGCCTCGATGGTGCCGCTCAGGTCCGGCCGGACGGCCCGGACGGACAGGCTGGTCTGCTCGGGGTCGGTGAGCAGGGCCGGCAGGTCGCGGGTGAAGTCGGTCAGGTCGAAGGTGCTCTTGGACCTGAGCGTGAAGTGCCTCGACAGGACGTACTGGTCCCGGGCGGGGCTGTACCTGGAGTAGGAGAGCCGGACGAGGTATCCGTCGTCGACGGCCTTGTACCGGGCGCTGAGGCGTCCGGCTCTCTCCTCGCCGTCGGCGCCGCGACGCGTGGGGAGGGCCGGGACGTCGACGGCGGACCGGCCGCGGGCGACCTCGTGGGCCGGGAAGCGGACCGGCTCACGATGCAGCAGGTAGGGGTCGAGTACGACGATCCCGCCCTGTTCGTCCTCGAAGACGGCGCCGACGTGGCGGTCGTCCTGGAGCAGGCGTCCGGGAGGCGCCCCGAGCGCGGTGGCGCGCTCGGCGACCTGGATGGTCTGGTGGATGCAGGCCGCCCCGAACCGGGGGTCGGGAGGTTCGGGCGCGTACCGGGTGAGGAACTCGGCCGCGCTGTTGTACGGCATGCCCAGCAGGATCTCGTGGAGGGCGAGGGTGTACGGATCCGATCGGGCGAGCTGCTTCTTGCCGGGGGCGATGCCGGACGGGCGGTCGAGGTGCGTCTCGGTGGTGCGGCGCCTGCCGGCGTGCCGGTCGAAGAGAAGGGGAAGTTCCATGGTGATAGTCCTTCCTGCCGGTGACGGCTCGTGGCGAGCACGTCAGGAGAGTCTTCACCGAACACAATCACCCGATATCAGCACGCATACACAGAATCAGGCGATCGGTACATATGGCACAATACCATCTCTCACCCTGCGCCAGCCGTCAAGAAAACCGGCCCGGACCTGCTCCGTCACGCAGACCGGGGCAAATTAATACCCAAGGTATGGGGGCCCCACGGAACGGTCAAGGAAACTCGCACGAGCCCGGGCCGGCGACGCCGACGGTCACCGGAAGTCGCGCGACGTCCCCACCGCGGTCAGGCTCAGCGGCGCCAGGTGCTCGGCCAGGAGGTTCACCGCGCCGTCGGCCGACTCCACCCGCCCCCGCACCACCATCGCCGGCGCCGACCGCGCCACCTGGCGGAACCGTCGCCACAGCCCGGGCGTGCAGATCACGTTGAGCAGCCCGGTCTCGTCCTCGAGCGACAGGAACGTCACGCCGCCCGCGGTGCCGGGCCGCTGCCGGTGCGTCACCACGCCGCCGACGGCGACCCGCCGGCCCGGCTCCGTCGCCGTCACCTCCGCCACCGTGCGCACGCCCGCCGCGACGAGGCCCTCGCGCACGTACTGCGTCGGGTAGGAGTCGGGCGTCACGCCCGTCGCCCACGCGTCGGCCCGGACCACCTCCGTCTCGGCCATCCCCGGCAGCGCGGGCGCCTCCGTCCCCGCGCTCACCCCCGGCAGCGTTCCCGGCCCCTCCTGCCCCAGGGCGCCCGCCGCCCACAGCGCCGCGCGGCGCGTGAGACCCAGCGACTCCAGCGCTCCCGCCGTCGCCAGCGCCTCCAGCTGGGCGGTCGTGAGGTTCACGCGCCGGACCAGGTCCCGCAGGTCGGCGAAGCCGCCCGGCGACGCTCCCCCGTCGTCCCTCGCGGCGACGATCTCCTCGGCGAGCTCGTCGCTGATCCCCTTCACCCCGGCCAGCCCCATCCGCACCGCGAGCGCCGGCTTCCGTCGTTCCACGCACGCGAGCGCCCTCGACGCGTTCACGTCGGGGCGCAGCACCCGCACGTCGTGCCGGCGGGCGTCGGCGACCAGGGACTGCGGCGAGTAGAACCCCATCGGCTGCGCGGCCAGCAGCGCGGCGTAGAAGGCGGCGGGGTGGTGCACCTTGAGCCAGGCGCTGGCGTACACGAGGTGGGCGAAGGAGTAGGCGTGGGACTCGGGGAACCCGAAGTCGGCGAACGCCTTGAGCTTCTCGTAGATCTCGTCCCGTACGGGTTCGGGGATGCCCCGGTCGGCCATCCCGGTGTGCAGCCGTGCCCGGAGCGCCTCCATGCGTTCGGCGCTGCGCTTGGAGCCCATGGCGCGGCGCAGCTGGTCCGACTCGGCGGGGGTGAAGCCGGCGACGTCGATCGCCATCTGCATGAGCTGTTCCTGGAAGAGGGGTACGCCGAGGGTGCGGCGCAGCGAGTTCTCCAGCAGGGGGTGCGGGTACTTGATCGTCAGTTCTCCTCGGGCGCGGGCCTGCGCGCGCTCGATGTACGGGTGCACGGATCCGCCCTGGATGGGTCCGGGGCGGATGAGCGCGACCTCGACGACGATGTCGTAGAACGTGCGGGGCCGCAGCCGGGGCAGGGTGGCCATCTGGGCGCGGGACTCGACCTGGAACACGCCGACGGTGTCGGCCTCGCACAGCAGGTCGTAGACGCGTTCGTCCTCGGGTGGCAGGCCGTGCAGGGTGAGCTGCCGTCCGGTGTGCTCGGCGACGGACTCGAACGCGTACCGGATCGCGGTGAGCATCCCGAGCCCGAGCAGGTCGAACTTCACGAGCCCGGCGTCGGCGCAGTCCTCCTTGTCCCACTGCAGCACGGTGCGCCCTTCCATCCGCGCCCACTCGACGGGGCACACGTCGATGACGGGCCGGTCGCACATGACCATGCCGCCGGAGTGGATGCCGAGGTGGCGGGGCAGGCGGAGCATGCGGTCGGCGAGGTCGATCACGTCGGCGGGGATCTGGCCCTCCTCGGCCGCCGTGGGCGGGGAGTGCCGTGGTACGACGTCGTGGGTGTCGTCGGAGCGGGGCCGGCCCGGCTCGCGCGGTTCGGCGGCGAGGACGTCGACGAACCGGCCCGGGGGCGGCGGGGGGCCGTCCTTCGGTTTCAGGCTGCCCCACCGTTCGATGCTCCGGGACCAGGCGTCCGCCTGTCCGACGTCGTACCCGAGTGCGCGGGACGCGTCCCGGACGGCGGACCGGGGCCGGTAGGTGATGACGTTCGCGACCTGCGCGGCGTGCGTGCGGCCGAAGCGGTCGTAGACGTACTGGATGACCTCCTCGCGGCGCACGGACTCGATGTCCAGGTCGATGTCCGGGGGGCCGTCCCGTTCCGGCGCGAGGAAGCGTTCGAACAGCAGGCCGTGCCGGACGGCGTCGACGGCGGTGATGCCCAGCGCGTAGCAGACCGCGGAGTTCGCGGCGCTGCCCCGTCCCTGACACAGGATGCCGCGGCGGCGGCAGAAGTCCACCAGGTCGTGGACCACCAGGAAGTACCCGGGGAAGTGCATCTCGGTGATGATCCGCAGTTCGTGGTCGATCTTCTCCCAGGCGCGCGCCACCAGGCCGTCCGACGTCGTCCCCGGCCGCCTTCCGTAGCGTTCCTCGGCCCCGCGGTAGGTGAGCTCGCGCAGCCAGCTCGCCTCGTCGTGGCCGTCGGGGACTGGGTGGGGCGGCAGGTCCGGGGCGATGAGGTCCAGGTCGAAGGCGCACTCGACGCCCAGCCGGGCGGCGTTCGCCACGGCCTCGGGATGGCGGGCGTGCAGCCGCGCCATCTCGGCGCCGGAGCGCAGGTGGGCGCTCGCCCCGCCGGGCAGGTAGCCGTCCAGGTCGTCGAGCGACGAGCGGGCCCGCACGGCCGCGAGCGCCCCGGCGAGGTCGGCGTCCGACGGGCGGGCGTAGTGCGCGGCGGTGGTCGCGACCAGGGGTAGCCGGGCGTCGGCGGCGAGCAGGGCGAGCGAGTCGTGCAGGTCGGTGTCGCGGGGGTCGCCGGTGGCGGTGATCTCGACGACGACGTTCTCACGGCCGAACACGCCGGTCAGTGCGTCGAGCTCGCGGCGGGCGGCTTCGAGGCGGGCGGTGCGGGCGCCGGGCCCGGCCAGGGCGCGGCGGACCGCGCCCTTGCGGCATCCGGTGAGCACGAGCCATTCGCCGCGTGCCTTTTCCCCGAGGCCTTCGAGGGTGTAGCGGGCGGCGCCCTTGGTGCCTGCGTCCAGGTGTGCGGTGCCGATGGCGGACGACAGGCGCCGGTACCCGTCGGCGCCCCGGGCCAGGGCGACCAGGTGCGTGGCCCGCGGGTCGGGGACGCCGGTGGGCCGGTCGAGCACCGGGCCGGCGGCCCCGGGGGCGGGCAGGTGCAGTTCCGCGCCGAACGCGGTCGCGAGCTCCACCTTCTTGGCGGCCTCGGAGAACCGCACCACTCCGTAGAGGCCGTCGTGGTCGGTGATGGCGAGCGCCTTCAGTCCGAGCCGCGCGCCCTCGGCGGCGAGCGCCTCGGGCGGGGAGGCGCCGTCGAGGAAGCTGTAGGCGGAGTGTGCGTGCAGTTCGGCGTAGTCAGTCATACAGCGCCTCCAGTCGCCAGGCGCCCGCGGTCCGGGCAAGCAGGAGTCCGCGGCCGTCGTCGGCCACGACCTGCAGGTAGACGCGGCGGGCGCCGCCGTCGGGCCGCCACCACCGTTCGACGACGGGCCATGGGCCGGCCCAGCCGGTGACGCGTGCGGTGCCGCGTTCGCTGCGCACGAGCGCGGGTTCGCCGCTCATGGCGAGGCGGGCGTCGACGACGACGTCGGCCCCGGTCGCGTCCAGCACCCGGGCGGGCGAGGGCTCGGTGAGCACGACGGCGGGGGCCGGGTCGGGGAGGGCTCCCGGCCACGGCCGGTCCGGGTCGCGTTCGGGCGTGGTGTCCTCGCCGAACGGCACGAACAGGATCCGGGAGCGCGGGTCGCGGCCGCCCTGCCGGCGCGGGACGAGCACGCTGGAGGCGCCGCGCAGGGCCTGGACGCGTTCGACGGCGCGGACCGCGCGCAGTCCTTCCCCGGCGGACGGCCCCCAGAGGGCGGGCTGGGTGGCGCCGGCGGGGGCGACCTCGTCGGCGGTGAGGGTGATCCGGGTGATCGGCGCGGGTTCCGGCGTGCCGTGGGTCAGCCAGCCGGTGAGCTGCCAGCGCACGCGGTCGGTGAGGCGTGCGGCCGACATCCCCGTGGCGTCGTCGGTGCGCCAGACCCGTTCGCAGGTGCGCGGTTCGCCGGTGACGGGGTCGGCGGCGTCGGCCGTCACGATCACGCGGCCGCACGCCATGCCCCGGGCGGCCAGCTGCGCGTGCAGGTCCTCGGCGACGCGGCGGGCGGCGAACGCGGCGATGTCGGCGCGGTCCGCGGGCGGGTCGAGCTCGGCGGTCGCGGTGACGGCGGCCTCGGGACGGCGGCGGGACGGCGGGCGCACGTCCTCGGCGGCGGCCAGGCGGCGGGCCCAGGTTCCCAGCGGCCCGAAGCGGCCGTGCACGCTCCCGGCCGGCAGGGCGGCCACGTCGCCGAGGGTGTACAGGCCGAGGCGCCGCCACAGGTCGAGGAGGTCGGCCAGGGCGGAGTCGTCCGGGCGGGCGCGGGCCAGGTCGGTGACCGGGCGCGGGGCGAGGTGGGCGGCGGACGCCCCGGGTGGCACGACGGTCTCGTCGCGGGCGGCGAGCACGGCGGCGAGGAAGCCGTCGGCGACGCCGACCTGGCACTCGTGGCCCGTGTCCCGGGCGACCGCCTCGGTGAGCTCGCGCGCCAGGTCGTGCTCGGAGCCGTGGTAGCGGGCGGCGCCGCCCGGGTCCAGGAGCAGCAGTCCCGGCCGGACCACCTCGATCCCGGCCACCACGGTCTCGGCCGAGGCCGCGACGGGTTCGAACGCGGCGGCGTCGCGGGCGTCGTCGGCGGGGAGGACGACCAGTCCGGCGCAGTGCTGCTGCGCGGTACGACGCCGCATGCCGCGGCGCACCCCGGCCGCCCGCGCGGGCACGCTCGCCGCGACGACCCGCTGCCCGGTGGAGCGTCCGGCCCCGCTCGCCGACGCCCCGCCGAGCACCGCCGCGGGCAGGTGCGCGCCTGTGCCGGACGCCGCCATCGCGGCCACGACGGGCCAGTCCGGCACCCACACCGCGGCGGTCCGGATCCTCATCCCGCCCTCACCTCCGCCACCGGGGTGCAGGGCAGGGCGACCGGGCGGGCGGCGCTGCCGCGACCCGTGCGGCGCACCGTCAGGGTGCGGCGGCGCAGCCGGCCCGCGCCGTGGTCGACGCCCTCCCAGGTGCCGGGGCCCGCGGACAGGACGACGTGCGCGCCGGGCCACGCGGCGGCGCCGGCCGGGGCGGTCTGCGCGACGAGCAGCACCACGTCCCGTTCCCGGGCGCGTGCCGTGAGGCGGCGGCGGTCGGCGTCCAGGAGCGCCGTGCGGGGGCCGACGACCACCAGGTCCATCCCGTCCAGGAGGGC
Source organism: Myceligenerans halotolerans (assembly GCF_054782975.1). Lineage (NCBI taxonomy): Bacteria > Bacillati > Actinomycetota > Actinomycetes > Micrococcales > Promicromonosporaceae > Myceligenerans > Myceligenerans halotolerans. The sequence goes on along the minus strand of NZ_BAAGRL010000062.1, from coordinate 13,734 downwards.
CGCCACCACGGCGGGGGCGTCCGCGCCCGGGTCGGGGACGCAGACGATGCGATCCAGGTCGCACCCGGCGCCGGCCGCGGCGGCGAGCCCCACCTCCGGGTGGCCCACGAACACGGTCCACGCGCCCGCGCGTGACGGGGCGGCCAGCAGGGCGAGCAGCAGCGTCGTCGACCCCGACACCACCACCGTGGTCCCGGCCACGAGGCCGCCGTCGGGCAGCAGGTGCGCCACCTCGGGGCCCACCGGCCGGACCTTCCCGCCCGGACCGGACTCCTCCCGGGCGGCCGGGACGTGCGCGCGGACGCCGGTGCGCGTCTCGACGGCCCGCAGGGCGCCGAGCGCCCGGTCACGCCGTGCCGCGTGCTGCTCCCGGGCGGCCTGAGGGATAGCGGTCATCTGCCCTCCAGCGGTGGTGCTGCCGGAACGGGCCGGTCGAGCATGACGGAACTTGATCGAACATGCGTTCGATTCTTCCGTCAGTACACAGTGGTGTCGACGCCCTGTCAACCGCGCTGGCCAGGGGCACGGCGGCGCGCCGGGCCCGCGCCGCCGGAGGGCGGGGAGGCCTCAGGCGGGGTTAGATCTCCGCGCGCCCTTTGCGCCAGTAGCCCATGAACGCGACGGCCTTGCGGTCCACCCCGCGCTCACCCACGAGGTAGCGCCGCAGCGTCTTGATGACGCCCGCCTCACCAGCGAGCCACGCGTACAGCACGGTGTCCTGCACCAGGGGCGCACCGGCGTCGTCGACCGGGACCTCCCACAGGATCTCGGAGTCCACGTCGATGTCGGCCGGCTCGTCGACGGCCGCGGGACCGGTGCCGGGCTCCGACGAGGGGCGCACGCCCATCGCGAGCATCCGGTCCGCGGCGGCGCGCACCGCGGGGATCAGGAGGTCCCCGTGGTCGGCGCCGTCGCGGGCGAGCCAGGTCACGCGCACACCCTCCGGCGCGGCGACGACCCAGCCGTCCTCGGGGTGCGGCACCTCGAGGAAGACCTCGCCGACGGCGTCCGCAGGCAGCGCCTCGCAGATCGCGGCGATGGCCGGGACGGCGGTCTCGTCACCGGCGAGCAGCAGGGCGTGGCTCCGCGCCGGCGGCGCGAACTCGCGCCCGCCGTGCCGGCCCGCGTAGTGCGCGTCCGGCCCCAGGATCACCAGGGGCTCGCCCGCGCGGACGGCCGTCGCCCAGCGCGAGGCCGGCCCGGAGTCGCCGTGCAGCACCATGTCCACGTCGACCTCACCACGGTCCTGGCGCACCGCCCGCACCGTGTAGGTGCGCAGCGGGTTGCGCCGCTCGGACGGGAGCTCGCGCCAGGCGGTGAACCAGTCCGGGTCGTCCCGCAGCAGGTGGTCCCAGCCGCCGGACGGGTCCGGGAGCAGCAGCTTGATGCGCTGGTCGTGCCCGTTGTCCGCGAACCGGCCGAGGTCCGCGCCGGTGAACGTCACCCGGACGAACGAGGGACACAGCCGCGTGACGCGGGCCACCTCGACGTCGAACATCCGGTACGGGGCAGTCGAAGCACTCTGGGTCGTCACGATGGTAAGCCTAACCTCACTTCGATGTCCGCTCGCAACCGGTTTGCCCCACCGACCGCGTTTCGCCGGGCATGCGAGGCACATCACCCCTAGTCTCTGCGCGAGTGTCCGTTCCGGACGCCCCAGCTCGGCTCCCCAGAGGCCGAGAGCCGGAGCGGGCAGGAGGTTTACCGACACCTTTGATGGACCACTTCACCTACGGCGCCCTGACGCCGTTGCTGTCCTTCGCCCTGTCCTGCGCCGGGTGCGGGGTGGGGCTGTCCTGCACCGCCCGCGCCCGTGTCGCCACCGGCGCCGCGCGCACGGTCTGGCTGCTGCTCGGGGCGATCGCGATCGGCGGCACCGGCATCTGGGTCATGCACTTCGTCGCGATGCTCGGGTTCTCCGTCACGGGCGCGCAGATCCACTACGACGTGTTCACCACCGTCGCCTCCATGCTCCTCGCGGTGGCCGTCGTCGCCGTCGGCCTCTTCCTCGTGCACCGTGAGGAGGGCGGCACGGTCGCCCTCCTCACGGGCGGGATCGTCGCGGGCCTCGGCGTCGCCGTCATGCACTACATGGGCATGGCGGCGATGCACGTCGGCGTCGAGATCGCCTACGACCCGCTGCTCGTCGTGACGTCCGTCGTCATCGCGATGGCGGCCGCCACCGGGGCGCTCTGGCTCTCCGCCCGCGTGCGCGGCATCGGCGCCGGCGCGGTGGCGACCGTGGTGATGGGGCTCGCCGTGTCCGGCATGCACTACACGGGCATGGCCGCGATGCGCATCACCTCCTACCGCCTCCTGGGCTCGCCGATCGAGACCCCCGCCATCGGCCTGCCGGCGACGCAGTTCCTGGTCCCCCTGATGATCGGGATCGTGGCCAGCACGGCGGCACTGCTGATCATGGCGGCCGCGTGGCCGAGCGCCTCGGAGATGGAGGTCCAGGCGGAGTTCGACGCCTGGGCGGAGCGGCAGCGGGAACGGTCGAGGTCGGCGCGGTCGTGATCGGGATGTTGTTGCGGATGGGCAGTTCGGCGCTCCTTCGGCGCCAGGCGCCCGGTGGAGGCGGCAGGTGTTCGACAGATGTGCCCGTTTGCGGCAAGGTTCATCCACGTCGGAGCCGTTCTCGCTGGTGACGAGCGGCCCGCCTGCCGGGAGCGAAGGGACATCGTGAGCCGTACCACGCGTGCCGCCAAGTTCGTCAACACCGTTTTCGGTCCTGCGCTGCGGAGCCGGGAGGATCCACCGGCGGCGTGGGCCAAGGCCGTCGCCCGTGCCGAACAGGCTGCCGGTACCGCGGACCCGGAGTTCGCCGCCGGTCTCGATGCGATTGTCGCCGGCGTCGCCGAGATCCCCCGGCTGTCGCCCCTGGGCTGGACCCTCGCCCTGGCCACGCTCCAGGACAGATACGCCAACCGGCTGCGGATCAACACCCTCCTGGCCGACCGCCCCGAGATCACCGACGAGCCGATCGAGCGCCCGGTGTTCGTGCTGGGGCTGCCACGCACGGCGACCACCCTGACGCACCGGTTGCTGGCCGCCTCACCCGCCCACCGAGGCCCGCTCCTGTGGGAGATGGGGTACACCGGCCTCGAGGATCCCTCCGTCGCCGCCCGGCAGATCAAGCGGCACAACCTGGGCAGCCGCGTGACGACCGCGCTGTTCGCGCCCGGGCTGAAGGATCAGCACCCGACCGCCGCCGAGCAGCCGGAGGAGTCGATGTGGCTGCTCCCGCACGGCTTCTGGCAGGCGCAGTTCGGCGTGATGCCGTCCTACGCCGCCTGGCTCGCGGGGCGCAGTGCGGCCGGGTCGGCCGGCGACTTCGAGCACCTGAAGCAGGGGCTGCAGGTACTCCAGCACGGTCGTGAGCGCCGGCGCTGGATCCTGAAGTTCCCGCAGCACCTGAACGACATGTCCACGATCAAGAAGGTGTTCCCGGACGCGACGTTCGTGTGGACGCATCGCGACCCGGCCGCCGTCGTCGGCTCGACGTGCAGCCTCATAGAGACCGCCTGGTCGCTCTACCAGAACGATCCCGACCGGCAGGAGATCGGACGGTTCGTGCTGGACATGCTGCTCACCCTGGTGACCAACGGCCTGGAGTCGCGGCTCAGCCTGCCACCGTCCTCGATCGTGGACGTGCCCTACCACCGGCTGAACGCCGATCCGCACGCGGAGGTGCCGCGGGTCTACGCGGGCATCGGGGCGTCGTGGACGGCGAGCGACCAGGCGCGGCTCGACGACGTGCTCGCGCGGCCCGCGGGCAGCCGCCCGCACCGCTACGACCTGACCGACTACGGGCTGACCCCGGAACGGATCACCGAGGCGTTCACCCCCTACCTGGGCCTGCTGCGAACGTTCGACGTGCCGGACGCCGAACCCACGACCGAACTGTGACGGCTTCGCTTCCTATCGGAGACGTTCGATCGTCTCGAAGATCTCGGCGTCGGTCTCCTGTTGCCAGGCGGGCATGTCGTCCCAGTCGGCGACGTAGGAGGGCTTGGGGTCGGGGAAGCGCTTGTAGATCTGCCCGATCCAGCACAAGGCGACGAACCGGCCCTTCTGCTCGCGGGTGAGGCGTCCGGCCGCACCGTCGGTGATCTGGGCGAAGGCGCGGACCGCTCACCACTCCTCGCCGGGGCCGAGCCACGCGGCGAATCGGGCGAGTGGTTCGTTTGCGCGCCGGTGGGCGCGCACCAGAAGTCCGGTCACCTGGCGAGTCGTCGGGTGGTGCCGCGTCTGTTGCGGCGCTACGGCCCTTGCCCGCTCCAGACTCGCGAGCGACTGACCGTGGGAGCCTTGCCAGAAATACGCCTTGGCGAGATCCATGTGGTACTGCCCGAGCCGGATCGGCAGCCGGTTTCGCAGGTCGTCCGGAAGGTGAGTCTCGTCGGCGTGAGCGAGCGCGGTCGAGGCATTCTCCGCCTCGACCGACGCCGCGACCGCATGGATGGCAACGTTCGACGGGCCGAAGCAGAGGTTGCGCCAGTCGTTGTCGGTGTCCCGGTCGAGGCGGTCCGATATCCGACGCGCCTCAGCAACATGTCCTGTCGCATCGGCGCCCTTGCCCGCGCGAGCAGCGAGGATCGACGAACGGAGGTGAAGCGACCCAAGCATTCGCAGCCGGGACTCGTCTTCCTGTGACCCCGGATCGATCGCCGTCATCGCCTGGTCGAGCAGGGCCAGGCCTGCGCCGTACTCCCCCATGCGCATCAGCGACGTGCAGCGATTCCAGTCCGCGAAGGCCTTGGCCGTCGGGGCTTTCGTCTGACCGGAGATCCATTGAATCCGATCTTCCGCGATGATGGACAGGTCCTCGTAGCCAGTCCTATACGCGACAGCGTGCGCAATGTAGAACATGTTCAGCAGGGCGTCGAAGACGACCTCGCGATGTCGTTCATCGCTGGTTGTTCGGAGCGTCGCGAACGCTTCCATGAGCACGGCCGGCAACTCCCTCGTGACCTGGATGCTCTGGTCGAGCTGGTAGAGCTGCGCGATCTTCCCCGCGTCCTGCGCAAGGACGGCAGGACCACGGGGCGTCGTTTCCAACTCCGTGTCCAGGTCCCAGTACGCCAACGCTCGGCGGAGGTTCGGAATCAGGTCGTGGATCTCATCGGGTCGCGGCCCTTCGCGATGGTAGGGCTGGCCGGTGAGCGCTCCGACATCGACATGAAGTGCACGGGCCAGGCCGGCGGCGACCGGCTGGGACACCTCTCGTTCCCCTGACTCAATCTTCCGAAGCAGCGAGTAGCTGATGTTCGCGCGCTGTGCCAAGGCGGTCTGCGTGTGGCCTCGGGCCTTGCGTTGCCTTGCGATGCGCTGGCCGATCGAGTCGTCGTTCATGCCAAACCTCACTGTGCAGGCGATGGGCAGGGCGGTCTCACACTACGGCCCGGGCCGTCCGACAGGAACCGCCTCCGGCAGCCCGACTGCTGTCCACGGTACGTCGACCACCGATACCTGCGGGCGGCGCAACTGCCACAAAGTGTGGCAGTCGACCTCTCTGGGTACGACAACCGCCACAGAGTGTGGCGCCACAAGAGTGTGGCCTCCTGATGGATTGATTCTCGTCACGGTAGATCGTGACGGCAGAAATTCCCCGCCGTCGCCAGGTTCTCGAACTCGACCGACCGGAGCGTGAAAACATCGTCGGCCCCCAGGTCACAAAGGCCCCCGCGGCCGAGGCGCTGCGCATGGCATGGGGCATCCCTCACCAGGACACCGCCGCGATCGGCGACGGACTGAACGACGTCGCCCTCCTGGACCAGCACGGCGCCGCGGCCTTCTTCGACTCCCTCGTCCTCAGCACCCGGCCGCTGACCGGCGAGCCTCTGCCGACCCGTCAGAGGGCGAGGATGCGATGATCACTGCCCGGCACGGAACCTCCGTACGTCTGACTCGCCGCACCAGGAGACCCCTGCCCACCTGCCCGGCGACACTCGTCAGGTGTAGCCTCGAAATATGGGTGATCGACGGATCGACCCCCAGGAGGTCGATCGAGCTGATTCTCCGGCCGGGGGAACATCCTCCGCTCCCGGCGACGACGCGTCGAACGCACGATGGAACGACGACGGCGGGTTCGAGCCGGACGCCACGGACGACGCCCTCGCTCCCGCGGACGCCGTCGCACCCGCCCATGGCGCGAAGGGCGGGCTCTTCCTGCGGGGAGTGCTGGACTCGGCGCTCCCCCACGAGCTCGGCACGGACGACGAGCCTGAGCGGTACACCGTCGCCGCGGTCTTCTCCCGCCGGGTGTCCGCCGAGGAACGAGTTCTCATCGAGGGGCCGAGCACCCTGGCGGCGCTCGCCGGGCGAGGCTACCCAGGAGTGACCCTGAGGGTGGCGGACCGCCGGCTCGAGATCACGCAGACGAACCTGGAGATGCTTGCCGGCGGTCTCGCCACCGAGATCGCGGCGGTGCTGCGCGACGTCGAACAGCAGGTCGTCGCCGCGCGTGAGCGGCGCGCCGAGGAGGTTCTCCGGTGGAGCGAGGCGGAAGCGGCGCGAGCCGCCCGCGTGAAGGCCGAGGCAGACCGTGTCCGTTTCGAGTGACCGACAGCCCGCGAGGACGACGGCGCGCCGGGCGCCCGCTCGCCGGGTGACGCGCGACTACTCGGTCCTCGCCAAGACCGTGCGTGAGTCTGGCCTGCACCGGCGGCGCTATGCGTACTACTGGACGCGGCTCCTCATCGCGGTCGCCGCGTTCGGGGCGGTCTGGGCCGGGATCGTGCTCCTCGGCGACTCGTGGTGGCAGCTGCTGCTGGCCGCGGCCCTGGCGGTGGTGCTGACCCAGCTGGCATTCCTCGGGCACGACAGCGCGCACCGCCAGATCTTCCGCTCACGGGCGTGGAACGACTGGACCGCCCGCATCCTGGCGAACGTGTTCGTCGGACTGAGCCACATGTGGTGGACGACGAAGCACAACGCCCACCACACCGCGCCGAACCAGGAGACGCGCGACCCGGACATCTCCCCCGGCGTGATCGCCTTCACGCCCGCGGTCGTGGCGAGCCGCCACGGATGGCGCCGATGGTTCGCCCGGCGGCAGGGCTGGTTCTTCTTCCCGCTGCTCACGCTCGAGGGCCTGAATCTGCACGTGGCGAGCGTGCGCACCGTGTTCGGGAGAAGGGCCGTGGTGCACCGCTGGCTGGAGATCCCGGTCCTCCTGGTGCGCCTCGCCCTGAACATCGCCGTGCTCATGATCCTGCTGCCACCCGCGATGGCCGGCGCGTTCCTCGCCGTGCAGCTCGGGGTGTTCGGCGTGCTCCTCGGTGGCGCATTCGCCCCGAACCACAAGGGGATGCCGATCGTGCCGGCCGATGCCGACGTCGACTTCCTGCGCCGGCAGGTGCTCATGTCTCGCAACATCCGCGGGAACGCCGTCGTCGACTTCTTCATGGGCGGGCTCAACCGGCAGATCGAGCACCACCTGTTCCCGAGCATGCCGCGGCCCAACCTCAAGCACGTCCAGCCGTTGGTGCGCGAGTACTGCTCCACCCTCGGCGTGACCTACACCGAGGTCGGGTTCTTCACCTCCTACCGGATCGTCGTCCGCTACCTGAACGACGTGGAACACCGGGCCCGCGACCCCTTCTCCTGCCCGCTGGCGGCCCAGCTCGGGCGCTGAGGCGGGGCCAGGGCTCCCTACCGGGCTACGCCTCAGGGTCGGTCGTCCCGGTCGCGTTCCAGTTCGCGTTCCAGTTCACGTTCCAGTTCACGGAGCTTGCGTGCCCGTTGGCGCTCCAGTTCGCGTTCCTCATCTTCCTGGGCACGGACCTCACGTTCCAGGGCACGGACCTCGCGCCACATCGTGAAGATGGACTTCTGGTCGATGGGGTGCTGCGGGCGCGAACGACTCCACCAGCGCCCGGCCCACGACGAGCCGACGACGGCCAGGATCCAACCCGCCAGGGCTCCTTGCCACGGGCTCGGACGGTCCCGCTCGAAGGGCAGCGCATAGGTATGAGTGGTCGTGCCATCGCGAGTCGACGTCGAGATCTTCCACACCACCGGGTCGCCGACCTCGAGCGGCCGCTGAGCATCCAGGCCCAGCATGACCGGCTGCGTCGGCGCCGGCGGCAGGTCCCGCTCCCGCTTCACCGGCTCGGGGTCGAACCGCACCGCCACCTCGCAGCGCTCCAGCCACCACAAGGTCGCCGGCCCGCGAGCGCACCCCTGGACCGCGACGACCCTGCCCTCGTAGTTGGGAGACGACGTTGTGGGAGGGTCCAGGTAGAGGGTGAGTCCGATGCCGATGAAGAACGGTACGAACAGCCCCACCATCCAGCTCCAGAACGTGGGGTCGGCGTATCCCTGGTTACCTTCGAGGCGCCGGTCCCAGCGCCGGATGGTCTTCTCGCTCGGCCACTTGACGACCTTGCCGAAGAACAGTGCGATCAACCAGGCGGGCCCCGCACCCCCGACGAACACGATCAGCGCGGTCAGCACGTTGGGCAGCAGAGTCTCAGGCACCGCACGATCCTCCCGCCACACCGGCCGTCGCAGCAAAGCCGGCGACTTCGAGCCGCGGTGCCAGGCGGTCCGCCGACGAGCTCAACGCCGACATGTGCGTCCTTCCCGATACCGACGGCACGACGAACTACTTCGTACGTGGTCAGAGAGCATCGGCACCAGTCACAGGGAGTAGTACGCCTTGAGGCTCACGGCATTGGTGTAGGCATACTCACTGATATCTTCCTGTGTGGACCGCTCGATGTCGATCACGATCTTGTCCCCGTGCGGAACGGTGATCAACTGCGACAGTTCGATCACCTCCTGCGCTTGCTGCGTCTGACCTGTCTCGGGGTTGTCCCAGATGATGGCCACGACACGAACGTCAGCGCTCGCGCCATTCGGGTTCTCCAACGCGACCTTGCTGAAGCCGGCCGGGTAGTCCAACGGCACCCCGTCGTCATCGAGCGGTACTGCCTCCAGAGGTGCCTGCCACGCGGACGCCTCGACCGGGATGGCCTCAACCTCCAAGACACGGACATCATCGACCGCGGCAGCTCCAGGACCGTCGAAAATGAGCACATCGATGTTCTCGCCAGGGCCGATGACCATGTTCGCCACCATCGAGCCGTAGACGGACTGGACCCGCACGTCAGGGAGCACCTCGCCCGACTCATCGAACGCCACGACGGCCGCCTTGATCACCAGTCTCTGCCGTGTCTCGCTCACGATCGCCAGGGTCTGATCCATGTACCCGGGCCCGGTCGTACGGTCAAATCTGAACGACAACTCATCAGACAGATCGCCCCTGCCGACCTTCCCGACAAGGCCGCATCCGGCCAAGGCGATCACGACAGCGAGAGCGACAGCGGAGCACCGAAACGACCGCGACAGGTTCGAGGACACAGGCAGATCCTGCCACCGAACGCAGTGCCAGTCAGGACACCCCGTCGTCCGCTAATCTCAGATGCGCTCCGGCGGCTTCGTTCTGGTAGACATGCGCGGAACCTCCGCACTCTCAGGGCTGAGGCATGACTCCCGAACCCCGCACCCCTCCCGCCGTACCGGAGGCTCAGCCAGCGTCGGCCCGGCCTGCACCGATCGACACGCGGCCCGCAGGGCCCGGCCCCGGCTCGGACCTCTCGCAGCAGCGACCTCCTCGCAACGGCGTACCGGTCACGGCGTGGCTGGTACCGCTTCTGACCCTCTTCATCGGCGGGCTCGGCGCAGCCGGCTGCTTCATCGTCGGTCAGCTCGACACGGCTCGCCAGGGCCAGGCCAGCGGCGAACGGCCGCTCGCCGCTGGCCAAGAGATGCATGACGCGCTCCAGGACGGCGAGTAGCACCTCACGGTCAGCCCGCGGACTGACTGCGATCCGGGCCAACAGGGCGTTGTCGTTCCAGGCGGAGTCGCTCCGGTGCACGATCAGGGCCAGCACATCTGATGTGACGTCAGAGCCTTCGGCGAGGACATGCCATACGAAGGGATACGGGCAGCGGGCCAGCTCACGCAGTTCATCCGGCGACGTGTCTGGCGCCAGCGCCCGGTCACGATACGTTTCCGGGCTACGCATCGGGTTCGAGGGATTGTCGAGTCGACCAGCTACTGCGTGAGCAACGCATGGGTCCGCGTCACGGGCACCAACGACGAGGACGACTCTGGGAAGCCGCAGATGCGTTCAACAGGGCGAACCCGGCCCAGGACGCGGCCGGACCGCCGTAGCATGTCGCCGCTACCATCAGCCCGTGGGTGAGACACCGGAGTTCGCGAGCGTACGTCGCGCCTATGACACCGTCGCGGAGGACTACGCCGCCTTCTTCCACGACACCCGCAACGAGACCGCGGACGACCTCGCCCTGATCGACACGTTCGCCGACGCGGTGTCCGAAAGCCCACGCCCCTGCGTCGTCCTCGACGCCGGGTGCGGCACCGGACGGATGAGCCGCTACCTCGCAGCCCGCGGGGTGACCGTCCGCGGCGTCGACCTCTCCCCCGGCATGATCGCTCAGGCGCGCCAGGCACAACCGGATGCCTCGTTCGACGTCGGCTCGCTCACCGACTTGCCCTACGACGACGGCATGTTCGCCGGCGTCCTGCTCTGGTACTCGATCATCCACACCCCCGCCCCCGCCCAGCCCAAGATCTTCGCCGAGGTCCGGCGCGTCGTGCGCGACGGCGGCCCGGTGCTCGTCGGCTTCCAGACCGGCGAGGGTGTCCACGACGTCGCCCCCGCCTACCGCCGCCGCGGACACGACGTCGAACTCCTGCGCTACCCGTTTACACCCGACCAGGTCACACGATGGATGTCCGACGCCGGACTACGCGAAATACACCGGCACGTGGAACCGCCCGAGAACGGCCGGCCTCACGGGCAATGCACGCTGCTCGCGGTCGCCGAGGCCTGATTCCGACCGTTCCGCCTGGCGGGGCTCAGTGTCCGGGTGCGCCGAGGACGGTCAGGCCGGCGCCGCGGTCAGCGGGCCACCACCACGCGTGTGCCTATCACGACTTGTCCCAAGGGATCTATCCTGATAGTCGAAGACGGGGGTTCCAGATGCGAGTCCGTACCGCGGGGTCTTCAGCGCGCCGGCGGCAGGTGCCGGTGATTCTGCTCGTGACGCTCGTGCTCGCAGTCGGTACGGCCTGTTCCTGGGGTGGTGACGACGCGTCGGGCGGTGACGCCGCCCAGACGCATGACGTCGAGGATGGGGACACGGGCGGCGGGGACGAAGATACCGACGGCGGCGCGAAGCCCTCGCCCGTTCGCGTGGCCCGTGCCACGGAGCAGATTAGTCCCGAGAACCCGGTGCCCGTGGGCGTGGTCGCGGACCAGGCAGCGGACCAGATGGCGACCGACGAGTGCCCGGGAGGCGAGCTGTGCGTCGAGATCGACATCCAACCGGATGACCGCACCTGCATGTATATACGCGCCGAGCCGGCCGCGGGGGAGCTGATCGACATCGGCGCCACGCTGACCCTGTTCGGTGACTGCAGAGTCCACCTGGTGCCTGACCCCGACAACGAAGGCCAGTACATCAAGGTGGGCACTGAGGGCACGGACGAACCGTCCGCCCCTTCGTCCCCGTCGCCCACCCAGCCCTCACCGCCCACCGCTCCATCCCCGGCACCGCCCGAGGGCCCATCCCCGGAACCAGCAGAGGGAGGTGAGGGGTGACCGAACGTGAGAAGACCCCGGCCGGCGAGAGTGTCCCGGTCGACGTCGGCCGGATCATGCGCATCGCGACCGAGATCGTCGCGCCGGTCACGCTGGTCACCGCGCTGCTGTACTTCTTCGGGCGCAAGCAGATGACGTTCTTCTACGACTACTTCGGCGTCGAGATCTCGTCACTTGGCCTGACCACTACCGACTATCTGCTCCTGGCACAGGACGGGCTCCTGATCCCGCTCGCAGTTGTGGCGATGGGCGTCCTCGTCACACTGTGGGTCCGCGATGGGGCTCGTGTCTTCGGGACCCGCCCGGACATCGAGACCTGGGTCATGCGGGTGGCCGCCAGCCTCGGGGGACTCCTGACGCTGTTCGGGCTGATCCAGGCTCTCTGGCCGGGCATCGGCCTGGCCGGCTGGGTACCGACGTGGATCGCGCCTCTGTGCCTGGCGGGCGGCGTCCTGCTGCTCGACCTCGCCGTACGCCGATGGCAGGTGCGGCGGCAACGCGACGACGCGTCGTGGGTTCCGCCGTCGGAGACGGCACGTCTCGCCGAATGGGGTGCGGCGTTCGTGCTGGTGGCAGTGTCGCTGTTCTGGGCGGCGGCGGACTATTCCGCGGCCGTGGGCCAGGCGCGAGCCCACCAGTTCGTGCACGACCTGCCGACGTACTCATCCGTGGTGGTGCGCAGCAGCACGGATCTGCAGATCGTCGAGCCGGGCGTCACGACGGCGGTGTGCTCGACGGACGAGTCCGGGTTCCGTTACCGGTACGACGGCCTGGTTCTCATGGTCGCGTCGGGCGGTCAGTACGTGCTCATCCCGCGCACCTGGTCGCGGGACACGTCCAGTGTGGTCTCGATCCCCACGACCGACGGCGTTCGCCTGGACCACCTGAGCCCGTCGCCCGAACATCAGGCACGCCAGGGTCCGACTTCCGAGCCAGGCGGTCCGTGCTGAGAGTTCGACCGACCTGCGACGAGTGGCCCGGCGACGAGCAGCCCTGCCGCCAGAGGTACCCCGTCAGATCCGCGTCGCCCAGAACGCCGCCGCCCTGTCGAGGCCCTCGTCTACGTGCGTCGTCGTCCCTGGTGCCGTGACCGGCGCGCGGAGCTGCGCGTGCCGTGACGGTGGCTCCGGCGTGAGGTGCTCAGCCGGCCGACGCCGACGGCCTCTGACGCCAGCGGTCGATGCCGTCGAGGACCAGGTCGAGCCCGGCGTCGAACTCGGCGAGGAAGTCGTACTCGGGGTCTGCCATCACGGCCTCCATCACGGCGAGCATGCTTGGGTACTGCCGCATCGCGGCGACCAGGTCTCCTTCCACGTCGCCGGGCTCGGTGGTGGGCATGGTGCCGCGGTGCAGGTGGCACCCGGTGATCGCCTTGAGGACGGGTTCCTCGGCCACGTAGACGGGCATGCCGAGGCAAGCTGCTCACTCGCCGACGACGTAGTTCTCCAGCTCAGCCTTGAGCCCCGCAGAGATGACACCCGTCCCACCGAGGATGACGATCTGGGACGGTTCGAGCCTCTTCAGTTCGTCCTGGACCGCAGGGGGCAACTTGCCCGTACGCGTCAGGAGGACGGGAGCATCGTGCATCGTGGCGACCGGCCCCCCGGAGAGCGCATCGGGGAAGTTGCCGCCGTTGGCCAGGTAGACCTTGTCGGATCCATCCGGGAACGCGCTCTGCGAGATCGCGACCGACGTCTCGTACCGATTGCTGCCCGCCAAACGCGTGACGGTGCCTTCGGTCATGCCCTGAAGTTCGGACACGACCGCGTCGGAGACGGCGCCCTCACCACCGAGGACCACAATCCGCTGCGGCTTCAGATCGCGCATGACCTCTCCCACGGCATCCGGAACACTGTCCGTCCGGGTCAGCAGGATGGGTGCGTCCTGGGCGCCGGCGACCGGAGCTCCGGACAGTGCGTCCGGAAAGTTGCCGCCCGCCGCGACATAGGCGACCGGCACGCCCTCGCCGAAGTACTGCGCCGCCACGGCCGCGGACGTCTCGTACCTGTGCGCGCCGGACAGGCGGGTGACCAGGGCTTCGGCAAAGTCGTGGCTATAGGAGCGGTGTGAGGGTGTCTTTGCTGTTGAGACG
>NZ_BAAGRL010000061.1:0-10621 GCF_054782975.1 Myceligenerans halotolerans | reverse complement strand
GAACATCACAGAAAGAAGTCATCAAGGCGTGAACGCGTCTCATTTGACTTGACAACTACCGTCGAGGCTACTGCCGGCCGGGAAGGAGGCGAGGACCATGATGGGCTTCGGATCAGGGATGGGAGCCGGATGGATCTTCATGCTCGTGTTGTGGATCGTGCTGATCGTCCTCATCACGTGGGCGGTGACCACGCTGCTGCACACCTCGGGCAACGAGGGCGGGCAGCGGGGATCGACCGAGACCCCCGAGGAAATCCTGGAGCGGCGGCTGGCCGCCGGGGAGATCGGCACCGAGGAGTACCAGCATGTTCACGACCAGCTGGCCGCCTCTCGCGGGGAACCGCGGCGGCCTGTGATGCCCGGGCGCAGTACCGGCCTCCTCGTGGTCATCGTGGTGGCACTTCTTGCACTGCTCGGCACCGTTGCCTGGGCGACGTTCACGCCCGGGGGTCCCGGCGGCATGATGAACCGCTCCTGGTCGATCGGCGACACACGGATGATGGACGGCGGCCCCATGATGGGCGGCCGCGGCATGATGGGCGACGACTTCGGCGTGGCCGGGACCGGCCCCGTCACCACCCTCACGGAGGCCCGAACCGCGGCAGAACGATACGCCGACCGGCTCGACCTGCGGGTGGCCGAGGTGATGCAGTTCGACAACGGCTTCTACGCGGAGTTGCGCACCTCCGGCGGCGACGGGGCGACCGAGGTGCTGATCGACGCCGACGACGGTGATGTCCGCATCGAGTACGGGCCCGCGATGATGTGGAACACCGAGTACGGGGTGCACGCCGCGGCGTCGACCGGTCCGGCGAAGATCTCCCCCGAGCGGGCGCTGCGGCTGGCCGACGAGTGGCTGGCCGCGCGCGACGGCGAGGTGTCCGCCGGCGATCCTGACGTGTTCCCCGGCTACTACACCCTGCACACCGAGGAGTCCGGCACGGTCACCGGGATGCTGTCCGTGAACGCCTACACCGGGGCGGTGTGGTACCACTCCTGGCACGGCGAGTTCGTGGACATGGACTAGATCGCGGCAAGGGTCTCGGCAGGGAACCACCTGCCCGGCAGCGACGAGGAGACCCCCCGTGACGGTGACGACCGCCCTGCGCCACCCACCTGGGACGAGTGGGGGCGCAGGGCGGTCTCGGCAATGCCGCTGTCGGCGCGGACCTAGCGCTGGAGGGTGAGCAGGCCCGGCCGGTACGGCAGCAGGCCGTAGTCCATCCCGTCCGAGCTGGGGTCACGGCCCTGGTACAGCAGCTGCAGGTTGCAGGGGTCGATCGTCATGGTCTGGTCGGCGCTGGTGCGGAGGAGCTCACCGTGGCTGATGTCGTCGGTCCACCAGGCGCCGCTGTTGGCCTTGCCCGCGAACGGGTTGCTCTCCGTCGCGGCCTGCGGCGTCCACGAGCCACCGAGATCGTTCGCCGTGAACGAGCGGAAGTACCGTCCGTTCGCGCCGATCGCCTCGACGATCATGAGGTACTTGTTCTGGCCCTCGAGCTTGTAGACCTGGACGCCCTCGAACAGGTTGTTCGTGGTGTCGGTCATGATGGTCTGGTACGAGCTCCCGAAGTTCCCCGGGAAGTTCCCGATCGGCATACTGGCCCGGTAGATCCTTCCGTTGTCCCCCGCGAAGAACAGGTACATGTTCTGGTCGTCGCCGATGAGCGCCTGGTCGATGGGCCCGGTGCCCGAGTCGGAGATCGATCCGGTGAACAGCGAGCCGGCGACCGACCAGCCGTTCGCGTTCGTCGGGTCGTTCGACGTCCGGTACATGAACGGTGACGGACCCCACTGGTAGGCGAGCACCCACGTGTTGCTCGGGGCGAAGTAGAACAGCGTCGGGGCCACCGTCCCGGACGACATGGGGTTCTGCGAGGCGCTGCCCATGTCCGACCAGTTGCTGAAGAGGCCGAAATTCATCGAGCCCCAGGACGTTCCGTGGTCGTGCGTCGTCGCGTAGACGAGATGCCGGCCGTTGTACGGGGCCGTGGTGAAGTCCTTGAGCGCGACCCATTCGGGCCTCGGTTGTGCGAGGGGCCCGGTGGACGACCAGTTGTAGTTGGACGGCAGGTCGCAGGACGACCCGGAGTCGCCGAGGAACGAGGCGTCGTCGACGTAGAGGTTGTCGGTGCCCCCGAGTGTCTCCACGTAGAACGTGGCGGACGACAGCGAGCCGGACCAGGACACGTTCGCGGTGCCGGTCAGGTGCGTCCAGCCCCAGGAGTTCACGGATCCCTGCGCCAGCGTGAAATAGTCCGTCGTGCCGCCCGCGGTCACCTGCAGGGTGACCTTGCTGGTCGGGGTCCCGCTCTGCGTCCGCACCCACACGCTCGTCGTGTAGGTGGTGTTGTTCGTCAGCCCGGAGGCCACGTTCTGGGCGGCACCGTTCCACGACGACGTGCGGCCCGTGTACGCGAGGGAGCGGCTCCCCCCGTGGACCGGGTTCGTGGTGGACGACACGGTGCCGGCGCCGAAGGCCGACCAGCCGGTCGTGCCGTTCTCCATGTCGCCATTCGTCAGCAGGTTGGTGCTCGCCGCGGCGGCGGGAGCATCCCCGGACGGGGCCCCCGGCACGGATACCAGCGCCAGGGCCGCGGCCAACCCCAGTGCGAGACTTGCGATGGACTTCCTCATCCTTCGCTCCTGTTCTGTCTGCCAGGGCGTGGCCGACGTCGGCCGTGCCCGGCGTGCGGCGCCCAGCGCGCGGTGTGATCACCACGGTGGCCGATGGAACCGCCTGTCGGAACTCACCATGTGAGCGCTAACATCATGGCTCGGGCAGTCTCGCGGCGGTAGGAGGTTTAACGATTAATGTTGCTGCCGGACCAAGCCGTCGCAGAGCCGGCTGGTACGCCTTGGCTCCGGATGCCGTCGCCGAACTCTGCTCGCCTGTCTAGCATCGCTCGTGGAGGCCATTTCATCAGCTGACGACCCAGGTGTGAACGACGCCGGCCTGATGCACGGTCGATACGGCTTCTACTGAACGACGATGCTGTTCCGGACGCTGGCCACGGTGGCGATCCTGGTGGGCGTGGCGGCTGAAGCATGGAGGATGTATGTCCCTGAGAGTCATCATCAACCCGGATACCTGTATCGCCTCCGGCAACTGCGGCCGGATCGCACCGCGCGTGTTCGCGTACCGGGAAGAGGACGACGGGTTCGTCAGCGTGATCGACGAGAACCCGCCCGAGTCCGAGTGGGCGTCCGTCCGGGAGGCGGAGGTCCTGTGCCCGTCGGCGACGATCCGCGTCGAGGACTCCGCTACGACGAAGTAGTTCACCTGTTGCCGGTCGGACCGACCCGGACCAGACGACGACCTGGCGACCGTGGCGTTCTGTTCTTCGAGATGTTCGGCCGCGGGACCCGTCGTACCTCAGTCGGGCATCGCGCGGCGACGGCCGACCGGGCGATCGGTGAGCGGGAAGGCCAGCGACTGGGCGCCGACCCACCACTCCATCACGTCGTAGGCGAGCCGGCCCGCGATGACGGACGGGTCGCCGTCCGACAGGCGTGTGGCCTCGGCCAGGTCGCAGGCGAAGATCGACATGCCGCGATACGACGGGTCGCTCCGCTCGTCGAACGGCCCGTTCGCGACGACCAGACCCTGCCTGCTCAGCTCCGCGCGATAGGCGAGGTGGCGCGCCTGGAGCACTTCCAGGTCCTCGTCCGAGATCTCCGGCGCGTCCGGCGGACGCCGCAGGACGACGACGGTGTAGACGTCGAACGCCTCGGGGATGTTCGGGTCGCGTGACATGTCTCCAGGGTCTCAAACCCTCGTTCTTCCGGATCGGCGCCGGCGACCTCCCCCGGATCAGGGCCGGCGACGTGCACCGCTCACCTGCAGCGCCCACGGCGCGGCGGCGAGCAGGCCCAGTCCGAGCAGCACGACGCCCAGCCCGGCCATCCGGCCCGCGGTGTGCCCGCGCAGGGCGGCCAGCGGCTCGCCGTCCAGGATCGGTGCGGACTCAGGCAGTGCGGAGACCACCAATCCCCCGAGCAGGACCAGTACGCTTCCGACAACGCCACGGGTCAGCACGCTCGAAACATATGACCAGGCCGGTACGCGAATCCGACGCCGGCGCGAACATCACGACAACGCTCCGCGTCCGGACCGGGAACACCGGGAACACGCGCCGGCCGGCGTGGCGTCATCAGCGACATCAGCGACATCAGCGAGATCGGGCACGGTCCTGGTAGGCGCGGACGGCTGCGTCGCCCGGCGGCACTGTCGACCGATCAGTTGACCGCGATCGATCGGTTGACCACGATCGAGCCGATCGGCGGATCCGGCATGCCACCCGACGTCCGTAATGTCGACGCATGTCAACGACACGAACCAGAACCCCGCGAGAGTCCCTCGCCGGTACCCGGCTGCACGGTCTCGACGCGCTGCGCGCAGGCGCCCTGCTACTCGGCATCGTCCTGCACTCGATCCTGCCGTTCATGCCCGGGATGCCGTGGCTGGTCATCGATTCCCAGCAGAGTGATGCCGCGAGCGCGACCGCCTATGTGATCCATCTGTTCCGTATGCCGCTGTTCATGATGCTGGCAGGCTACTTCGCCCGGATGTCACTGCACCGGCGCGGCACCCGCTCGTTCGTGGCCGACCGGCTGCGCCGGGTCGCCCTGCCCCTCGTCGTGTTCTGGCCGCTCGCGCTCGGCTCGCTGATCGCGCTGGTGCTGATCGGTGTCGTGGCGGGCGTGACGCCCTCAGAGCCCCTGCAGGACGGCGGAGGATCCGGTGGCCTGCTCCAGTTCCTCGACGATCCCGCGCACCTATGGTTCCTGTGGGTCCTGCTGGAGATCTACCTGATCATCCTCGTCGTGCGGGCGGTGGCCCGCCGGCTCCTGGGGCCGGATCGCGCCACCACCGTCGCGGAGCGGGCCGGGGCAGCACTCGCCGGGCCCGCCGGGGTCCTGCTGGCGGCCGTCCCGTTCGCGGTCACCATGGTGCTGCAGATCGCGATGACCAGCGACGACGCACTCGGGGTCGTCCTCGACGCAGGCATCGCCAACCCGATGTCGTTCGTCCCCGAACCGATCGGGCTGATCGCCTACACGGGGGCGTTCGCCGTCGGCTGGGCGTTCCACGCCCGCCCGGATTCGCTCGCGCAGGTGGGGCGACGCCGGTGGCCCTACCTCACGGTCGGGATCATCACGGTGGCGGGCGGGTTCCTGCTGGCCGACCCGGCCCTGAACCCGCCGGCACTCCTGGCCGCCCCCGTGTTCGCCGTCGCCGCGTGGTGCCTGATCTACGCGCTGCTCGGGCTGGCCGTGCGGTTCCTGTCCGACGAGCGCCCGGCGGTGCGCTACCTGGCCGACGCTTCGTACTGGATGTACATCGCCCACCTGCCCCTCCTGGTGGCGCTCGAGATCCCGCTGGCGGACCTCGACTGGCCGATCGCCGTCAAGCTGCTGCTCACCTGGGTGGTCGCCGGGGTGCTGCTGATCCTCAGCTACCACCTGCTGGTGCGGTCCACGTGGATCGGCCGGATGTTCAACGGCCGCAAGCACCCCTTCACCTGGCCACCGCTGCGCCGACGCCCCGCACCGTCGCCCGACACCGCATGAGCCCCGCCACTCCCCGGCCGATATGCAGTTCTCAGAACTGTACTTGATCATGCCATGGGGTGCTCTATGCCAGAAACTGAAACGATTAAGCAAATATCAAGCCCGAGACAATTTGTCTTACGGTGGCATTACGGGTGAGACCTCGGACTTGCCATCCGATGAGCTGCCCGTGTCAGGGTGAGTGCATCCGAAGGCCCTGTGCGTTGATTCTCTGCCTGGGCTTGCCAATGAGGGCTTCGAGGTCGCTCTCGTTCGCGAGCGCGTCCCGAAACGGAGTAGCCGCAAATGCCCCATCGCATCAACCGGTCCACATTGATTGGCCTGACGCCACCTGACCAAGAGTTGTTCCGACGCTTCGGGACGGGGGCGTCGGCACGACCGCCGTTCCTCCTGTTGCATCGGGCGTTCGAGGCCGCAGCCCGGCTTCGGCCGGAGGCAGTCGCGGTGACACACGCCGGCGAGTCGCTGACCTACCGCGAGCTCGACCGACGAGCGAACCTGCTCGCCGAAACGCTCGTGCGGCTCGGTGTCGGCCCGGGTGATCGCGTCGGACTGTTCGTGAAGCGCTCGATCCCGATGGTTGTCGGCATCCTCGGGGTGTTGAAGGCGGGGGCCGCTTACGTGCCGCAGGACGCGCGGATCACGTCGAGTGCACACCTGGCGCATATCGTTGCGACCGCCGACATCGGTGTCGTGCTGACGCTGTCCGAATCCCTCACCGCCCTGCCCGCGCTGCCCGGTCGGGTGGTGCTCGCCGTGGACAAGCTCTCCGGGGAGCGGGCGGAGCCGCCTGCGGTCGCCGGCACGCCGGGGCATCCGGCGGTGGTGATCTTCACCTCGGGCACCACAGGCACACCGAACGGAGTCGCTGTCACGCACGCGAATCTGTGCAATGTGGTCACGCACGGGCCGGGAGCGCTCGGCGTCCGGCCGGGCATGAAGGTGTCGCAGCTGCTCAATATCGCGTTCGACATGGCGGCGTGGGAGATCTTCGTGGCGCTCTGCCGGGGCGCGGAACTGGTGATCAGGGGCGCGTCGATCATGCAGGCGGTGCGTTCGGTGGACGTGGTGATCGCGACACCGAGCGTCCTGGCGAGCCTGGATCCGGCCCTGTGCCGCAACGTCGCTGTGGTGGCGGTGGCCGGGGAGCGCTGCCCGCGCCCGCTCGCGGACGCCTGGTCGTCGTTCGCCCGGTTCCACAACGCGTGCGGACCCACCGAGGTCACCATCGTGAACACGATCGCCTCGCCGCACCGGCGCGGCGAGGAGCCCACCATCGGCTCGCCGCTGCCCAACACCACCGTCTATGTGCTTGATGAGCACCTTCAGCCGTGCCCGATCGGCGAGGTCGGCGAGTTGTGGGCGGGCGGGGCCTGCGTCAGCCAGGGCTATCTGGGCAATGCTGAGCTGACCGCGCAACGCTACCTTCCCGACCCGTTCCTTGGTGGCGAGAACCGCATGTTCCGCACCCGCGACCTCGGCCGCTGGACCCCCGATGGCCAGCTCGAGCACCACGGACGCACCGACGAGCAGGTGAAGGTTCGTGGCTTCCGGGTAGAGCTGGACGCGGTCACCTCTGCGCTCGAACGCACGCCCGGATGCGAACGGGCGACGACCGTGCTGCATGACGGCGAACTGGTCGGCTTCGTCACCCCGGTGGGAGTGGACGTCGTCGCGGCCAGCCATGTGGTCGCGGGCCGCCTGCCCTACTACTGCGTGCCTGCCACCATCCACGCTGTCGCCGAGCTGCCGACCACGCACCGCGGCAAGGTCGACAAGCGGACCCTGGTCGCCGGACTGACCGCCGAGGAGGCAATGGCATGACATCGGCCGACACCGAACTGGCCCGCCCGCTGCCACCGGTTCGCGGGAGGTGGCGCCGCATCTGGCGACACAGGCGGTTGATGCACCACAACCGGCTCGCCGCCGGCGTGGTCGCCATCAACCTCGTGGTCCTCGCCGGCGGCGGCTGGACGGGCGACCTGGGCACGATCTCAAGCATGATGCTGGCGAACGTCGCGCTCGCCGTGCTGATCCGGCAGCAGTACGTGATCAACGCGATATTCCTGTCCGCGACCAGTGCGCCGGTGAACTGGCCACTGCGGGTGCGCGCCCTGCTCGGCAAGGTCTACCACGTGTTCGGAGGCATCCACGTCGGCGGGATGGTGTCCGCGACCGGGTGGTTCCTGATCTTCGCGGCCACCGCGACAGTGCAACCGGTGAGTGCGGCTGTGCTTGTGGTGACCTACCTGATTGCCGCACTGCTGCTCGCCATGATCACGTTCGCGCTTCCGACGTTCCGGGCGCGCCACCACAACCGTTTCGAGCTGATGCACCGCTTCGGTGGCTGGAGCCTGCTCGCCCTGTTCTGGCTGCACTCCTTCCTCTTCTCCGAGGCCGGGCCGGCGCCGTTCCTGGTGCTGCTCGTCGTGACGGTCAGCATCGCCCTGCCCTGGCTTCGGCTGCGCCGGGTGCCGGTACGGATCACCTCTCCCTCCTCGCATGTCGTGCTCGTGCGCTTCGACTACGGCGTGACGCCGTTCGCCGGCTCGTCCACCACGGTCAGCCGTAACCCCTTGCGCGAATGGCACTCCTTCGCCAACGTGCCGTCTCCCGGCACGCCGGGATTCCGGCTCACCATCTCGCGGGCGGGCGACTGGACCGGGGCGCTGATCGACGACCGCCCATCGCACCTGTGGGTCAAGGGCATCCCGACAGCCGGCGTCGGGAACATCGACCGGCTGTTCCGCCGCGTCGTGTGGGTGGCCACCGGCAGCGGTATCGGTCCGTGCCTGCCACACCTGCTCTCGCGTGAGACACCCGCTCGCCTTGTCTGGTCCACTCGCGACCCGCGCGCCACCTACGGGGACGATCTGGTCGAAGAAATCCTCGCCGTGCAACCTGATCCGGTCATCTGGGACACCACGGCTTCCGGGAAGCCCGACCTGGTGGCGCTCGCCTACCAGACGTACCGCGAGTTCGACGCGGAAGCGGTGATCTGCATCTCGAACAAGAAGACCACCTGGAAGATCGTCGAGCAGCTGGAGATGCGGGGCATCCCGGCCTATGGCGCCATATGGGACTCCTGAAAGGCAACCACCATGACGGACAAGACCTTGCTGCTGTCGGACGACCGCGGCGTCCTCACCATCACCGTCAACCGGCCGAACGCGCTGAACGCGCTGAACAGGGAAGTGCTCACCGAGTTGCGCGCCTTGCTGGAAAGCCCGCTTCCGCTGAACGGCAGCGACATCCGCGGCGTCATCCTGACCGGAGCTGGTGAGCGCGCGTTCGTCGCGGGGGCCGACATCCGCGAGATGTCCGCAATGACCCCGGACGAGGGCGAGGCATTCGGCGCGCTCGGCCAGAGGGTCACCCGACTGCTCGAAGAGTTGCCCGTCCCCGTGATCGCCTGTGTGTCCGGCTATGCGCTCGGCGGGGGCTGCGAACTGGCCATGGCCTCCGACTTCATCTACGCCACCAGTTCAGCGGTGTTCGGCCAGCCCGAGGTGTCGCTCGGCCTGATCCCGGGCTTCGGCGGCTGCGCGCGGTTGCACCACCGGGTCGGCCCGGGCTGGGCCAAGGAGCTGATCTACACAGGCCGGAAGATCGATGCCATCGAAGCGCGGCGGATCGGGCTGGTCAACCGGGTATTCGACACCCGGGAAGAAATGATCGACTCCGCCGCCGCGACACTCGCTGAGATCGCCACCCGCTCACCGGTCGCGGTCGCGTTGTGCAAGTCAGCCATCGGCGACTCGGTCGGCCGTCCCGTTACCGACGCGCTCGCCATTGAGAAGGCGGCCTTCCGGAAGACGTTCGTGACCGACGACATGCGCGAAGGCACGGCTGCGTTCCTGGCCAAGCGGCCACCCTCGTTCCCAGGACGCTGAGCGACCGGACGCTGAAGGAACTCCAGCGAAACCCCTGCCCAACGAACGCGACGCAGCGATGTCCGTCGGCGCCACAACGGCACGGTCTCGCGGCGCGGGCGTCGCCCTGCGCAGGGTCATGTGTCGTACTCGCCGTTCCATGGGGCCCCACTCACGCAAGCACTCTCCGCTGGACCCGCCCAGTGGCCAACGGCGTGACTCATCCGATCTGGGCACCTACCTCGGATGCACGCTGCTACGTCCGTCTCGTGGCGTCGCTCGGCCTGACTTTTATCAGGTTTAGTCGCGGGGGTCGTTGTCCACAGGATGACCAGTTTTTGATCCTGAATAGGGTTGGTTGATGGCCTCGTCGGCGCGTTCCTCGATGCGGTCGATGGCGTCGGCGAGGTCGTCGGGCAGCGGGTTCTCTGCGGTGATGGCCGTGCCGTCGACGTTGAGGGTCACGGTGCGGTGCTGACGGGCGGTCGTGACGAACTTCCGGATGGACCAGCCGGTGGCGTCCTCGATCCAGCGGGCGACGGCCATCGCGGCGAGCACGATGTTCAGGTGCGCGCGGATCGAGTCTTCTCGTCTGGCATAGATCGGACGGGCGGCCAGGTCGCTCTTGGCCATCCGGAAGCTCTTCTCGATCTGGAAGAGCCGATGGTAGGCGCTGATCACGAACCCGGTGTCGGCGGTCGCCGGCGGCAGGTTCGTAACGTAAGCCTTCAGCCCGGCCAGGGAGCGGGCTTTGTCGATCAGGGCCTGGTTCAGGCTCCGGGTGCCGCCGGTGAGCTTGACGAACCTGTTCCGCTTGACCGAGCCTTGCCCGGCCAGCGCCTTCTCGGCTTTGGCGACCTGTTCGTCGATCCCACGCAGGGTGCGCCGGGCTCGGTCGCGAGAGTACTGGTAGTAGAACCAGTGATCCTTCCGGTCGTCGGTCGGCCCGGCGGGCCAGGGCTGGGTAAAGACCTGCCCGTCGGTGAACTCAACGTCTGGGTGTCGTCGCTTCCAGTCCTCGATCACGTACGGCATCTGCGGCATCCGGGCACCGATGATGAACCCGAGCCCCGCGGCGTCCAACGCCTTCTTGTTGGCGTCCGACACCATGCCGGCGTCCGCGACCACGGTGACCTTCTCGACCCGGTAGGCGTCCTGGAAGTGGCGGATGACCG
>NZ_BAAGRL010000060.1:0-965 GCF_054782975.1 Myceligenerans halotolerans | reverse complement strand
CCTGGCCATACCGCCCACCTCCAAAATTGGCGGACGTCTCTACGCTACGAGGGGAGGCACATCTGGCCAGTTGCTCGGTGCAGGGCTGGATTCGAGTCCTGACGCTTGGGACCGGGCGTTGGGTGACTGGCCGCTCATCGATGCGCGCAGGCCTCGTATGCGACGCGACTACGGCCTGGTCGAAGCCTCGTTCGAGAAGTGGGGCGCTGTGAACTGGAAGAGACCCCACTCCTGACTCGGGTGCCTGCACGTCGCGCCTGAAGCCTCCGGCGGGCATCCGCTGGAGACAAGAGGATCGAGGGACGGCGTCCCTGGCCGGACACCGGGACTGTACCGGTGCTCCATCAGTAGACTGCACGGTTTGTGAATGCCGACCACGTGCCCGAGAAGCCCACGATCCCGTTGATATCGGAAGGGCTGCCGAAGCGCGCCCGGTTCGGAGCATCGTTGTCAACGTCAGCGGTGGTGCTGCTCCTCGCAGCCTGCGGCAGCGGTCATTCCGTCGGCAACGAGGCAGGTCCCAACACGCCTGTGCTGATGCCCTCGATGCCGACCAACCTGTGCGAGGTTGACGATCGGCCGCTCAACGCTGTTATCTCTGGCGCACTCGGTGAACCGCAAGAGGGCGAAACATCAGGACAGATCACCTGTCTATGGACCTCCGACCTCGGTGAACGAGTGCACTTGATGTCGACCACGGTCCCAGAGTGGATGACGCTCGCCGAGCAGATCGGCACATCAGATTGGCTGGCCGAACTACGAGAGAGTGGCGAGTTCGATGACGACGACCAAACTGCGCGTGTCGAACAGGCTGAGACCATCCTCGACTCAGATCGCGGTCCCACTGCCGCCGAGGCGTGCGAGATCTACGCGCTGATGATGAAGATCCCGCCGACGGAGCACCCGGTAGTTGTCAAGTCAAATGAGACGCGTTCACGCCTTGATGACTTCTTTCTGTGATGTTC
>NZ_BAAGRL010000059.1:0-16017 GCF_054782975.1 Myceligenerans halotolerans | reverse complement strand
CCCGGTCACCGCACCCCTGGAAACCAACTAATCCAGTCTCCACGAAACCCGGGGCTTGACACGGACTGGGCCACGGAAAAGGTGGTGCGCCACCACACCACCCCCTACGGCGCCGCCAGGTCGGCCGACCAGCTCCCGGGCGACCACCGCTTCATGGGCAAGACGCGTGACGCTTCCACGGGATACACGCTGGTCGGGGCACGCTGGTACGACGAGGGGCTGGGCCGGTTCCTGTCCGTGGACCCGGTCATGGACCTGGTCGATCCGCAGCAGTGGCACGGGTACGTGTACGCCAACAGCAATCCCGTCACCTTCAGCGACCCCACGGGTCTCCTTTACACCATTCCCGATGCACCCGGAGCACAGCCCAGGGCTAGCCATGGAGACAGCGGATCCGGGGGCGGCAGCGGCGGGACTGGCGGTAGCGGTGGATCTGGTGCCGGGACCGGCGAACCGGCGGACATGGTCAGCGACGTCTGTGACGCGCCGCCATACGTTCCACCGACGCAGGCGGAAGTGCTCGCGGACGTTAGCGCCGAGTTCTGGGACGACTACGGCCACATCTACCTGGATGTCGCCGGTTTCCTCCCCGGCGCAGGCATCCCCGCAGACGTGGCTAACGCCGCCTGGTACTGCTCCGACGGGGAGAACATCGACTGCGCGATGAGCATGGTCGGCATCGTTCCGGTCATCGGTGACGGCGCACAGCTCATCTACAAGGGCGGCAAATGGACCTGGAAGGGCATCGACGCCCTCGCCACCGCCAGCAAACAGGCCGACGAAGCCGCAGACGAGGCAATGCCACCTGGCTGCAACAGTTTCGTTCCGGGCACGCTGGTGCGGCTCGCGGACGGGACCTGGAAGCCGATCGAGGAGGTCGAGGTCGGCGACGAGGTTCTGGCTGCCGACGAGGAGACTGGCGAGCAGGCCGAGAGTCGCGAGGTCACGGCACTGATCCATGGCGAGGGCGACAAGACACTCGTCACGATCACCGTGATCGACGCCGACGGCGATACCCAGCAGATCGTAGCGACGGACGCGCACCCGTTCTGGGCGCCGGAACTGCGCGAGTGGGTCGATGCGATCGATCTCAACACCGGCGACTGGCTGCAGACCTCGACCGGCACCTGGGCTCAAGTCACCACGATCGATGTCGAGCACGAGTACGCCGTGGTTCACAATCTGACCGTTGCAGTCAATCACACATACTATGTGGCCGCGCGGAAGGATGCTGTGGCGGTTCTTGTCCACAATGATTCGTGCCCGCTTTTCCGAAGCGATACTCGCGGCCCGGACGAAATATTTGACACTGGATTTGAGCCTCGAGGTGATAACATGGATTTGCTTGAGCATGCTTCCGGGTACTCCCGCGACTCGGGGTTTGTCTCGACCTCAACATCCGAATCAGTCGCGCGAGGTCGCGGAGGGAACGTCTACGAGATTCGTGGCGTGGATGGTGTCGACGTCAATTCAGAATTTCCTGGGAATCCATTTAGTCACGAACTGGAGATTGCGGTGCCTGGGAGAATCGACACATCCTGCATCTTCTCATGCACCCTGCGTGATGGGTCGGTCAGGCTAAACCCGAACTATTCCGGAGGGTGATTCGTGGAGTCCATGAGACGTCGGGCGGTTGCGAAGGATGGACGGTGTATTGACGTCCGGCTCGATATTTCAACACCCCCATCAGTTGTCCGGATGTCCCTTAGCGAGCCGCCGCTTGATCGAGTGTATGCGGAGGTTGATCTCTGGGAATGTCTGAAATCAATTCGAGGGGATCTCGAGCGGCTTGGGATTCTGGTCTGCTGCCAGGGTGCGCGACGGAATGTACTTCCGTCCGGAGTCAATAGGCAGATGTCGGACGGCCGCCTTGCCTACCTGATTCAGGCGGGGAGGACGCCGTCGGATGATGATTTGGTGGACATATTCGATCCTGCAGAATGTGCGGATGTCGTGACGATCGATGAGCAACTATTAGCGATTCGTAGGATGTTCACCGAGTAATGGAGGCTATTTGCGAATCAGGGTCGGGTAGCCGGGAGGTGAGATTCCTCCCGGCTACCCGACCCTGGTTGTTGTACCAGTCGAGGTATTCCGCGATCTCGACGTCGTCGAGGCCGTGCCAGGGGCCCTTGTTGCGGATCGGTTCGGCCTTGAACAGGATGTTGAACGCCTCGGCCATCGCGTTGTCGCAGTCGCCCTTGCACCCGACCGCCGGAGCCGAGGCGCCGGGCGGGGTGGTCCGCTACCGGCGCGCCGAGGACGGCACCGTCGGCCGCGACAGCGGCTGAGAACGGGCAGCAGGGCGGGGCGTGAGGAGTCCCGCCCTGCGCCTATCAGTGGATAAGGATAGGGTGATACGATGGTGTGGAAGGTTGAGTTCGACGACGCGGTGTTCGCCTGGCTGCACGAGCTGGACCCCGGTTCGTTTCTTCAGGTTCGTGCCGCGATCGACGTGCTCGCCGACCGCGGACCGCAGCTGGGCCGGCCTCTGGTCGACACGGTGAGCGGTTCACGGCACAAGAACATGAAGGAGCTGCGACCCGGTTCGGCCGGGCGTACCGAGCTGCGGGTGCTGTTCTGCTTCGACCCCGACCGGGCGGCGATCCTGCTGGTCGGCGGGGACAAGGCGGGGAACTGGCAAGGCTGGTATCGCACCGCGATCCCGCTGGCCGACGACCGCTACGACACCCACCTGGCCGCACTTGCGGCTGAGCAGGACCCGCCCGAACAAGGTGAGAAGCCCGCCAAGGGCAGGAAGGGCAAGGGGAAGCGATGACCAAGAACCTTCAGGACCTGGACCGGTCCCGCCCGGTCGACCCCGACGACCTCGCCGCCGCCAAGGAGCGGCTGCTGGCCCGTCAGCGCGCCTACCAGCTGCGCGAGCTGCGCACCGCCCAGGACCTGACCCAGGCAGAGCTCGCGCAGCGGATGCACGTCGGGCAGAACCGCGTCTCCCAGATCGAGACCGGCGGCGCGGAGTCCACCCGTCTGGACACCCTGCGCCGCTACGCCCAAGCCCTCGGCGGCACGCTGAGCGTCGAGGTCACCATCGGCGACACCCGCTACATCGTCGCCTGACCCACCCGCACCGAACCTTCGAGGCCCCGCCCGCTCCACGGTGAGCCGGCGAGGCTTCGCGCTACCCGTGCCACCCCGCCGCGTCCTAAACGAATCAAGCTGTCGGCCGGTCTGGCTCCAGGTCTCGGGGCCGGGCTAGGGTGTTGGACGTTCGTGGAAGCGCTCTCAGCGAGGAGTCAGCGTGCAGACCAGACAACCCAGCCCACAGCGTCACCGCCGGGCGGCGGCGGCCGTGACAGCCCTAGCCCTGGCCGGAGTCGTGCTCTCGCCGGTCGCGGCGCAGGCCGAGGACGGGACCGAACTTCTGACCAACCCGTCCTTCGACGGCACCATGGACCCCTGGTGGGTCTCCGGTGACGTCGAGTTCACCGAGTCCGCAGACGGCACCATGTGCGGCGTCGTCCCCGGCGGCGGCAACCAGTGGGACGTCATCGTGGGGCAGGGCGGCGTCCCCATCACCGCGGGCGACACCTACACCGTCAGCGTGACGGCCTCCGCCTCCCCCGAGGCGTCGGTCCGCGTGACGGTTCCCGATCCCGAGACCGAGTGGCCACCGCTCTACTACGCGGACATCACCCTCCGGGCGGACGGGCAGCCGTTCACGGAGGTCTTCGACATCGCGGCCGACGCCGAGAGCGAGATCCAGCTCCAGCTCGGTGGCAACGCCGAGGACTTCGAGCTGTGCCTCGACGAGGTCTCCCTGCTCACCGGCGGCGAGGTCGAGGAGTACGAGCCGGAGACCGGCCCGCGCGTGCGCGTGAACCAGGTCGGCTACCTCCCTGACGGCCCGAAGAACGCCACGCTCGTCACGGACGCGACATCGCCGGTCGCGTGGGAGCTGCGGGACGACGCCGGGGCCGCCGTCGCCTCGGGCGAGACGACGCCGGAGGGCACCGACCCGTCGGCGGGACTGAACGTGCACACGATCGACTTCTCCGACGTCGACGCCACCGGCACGGGCTTCGTCCTCGCCGCCGACGGCGAGGAGTCGTACCCGTTCGAGATCGGCTCGACCATCTACGACCAGCTGCGCGCCGACTCCCTCGGCATCTACTACACCCAGCGGTCCGGGGTCGAGATCGTGCCGGTCGAGGTCGACGGCGAGGAGCTGAAGACCGAGTACGCGCGCCCCGCGGGGCACGTGTCCGAGTTCGGCGGGACCGACGTCAACCAGGGTGACACGAACGTCCCCTGCCTCCCGCCGGAGGGAGCCGTCGACAGCAGCGGCAACCCGCAGGACGGCGGCGACGTCCACTACGGCGAGAACGGCTGGGCCTGCCCGGACGGGTACGCCATCGACGCCTCCGGCGGCTGGTACGACGCCGGCGACCACGGCAAGTACGTCGTGAACTCGGGCATCTCCGTCTACCAGCTGCTGTCCACCTACGAGCGCACCCTGCACGCCGACACCGTGTCCGACGGCGCGCTCGGCGACTCCACGCTCGTCATCCCCGAGCGGGACAACGGGGTGCCGGACATCCTCGACGAGGTCAGGCACAACCTCGACTGGATGCTCAGCATGCAGGTGGACGACGGCGTGCCGATGACCATCGACGGCGAGGAGTACGACGCCGGCGGCCTGGCGCACCACAAGCTGCACGACATCGCCTGGACCGGCCTGAACCTCCTGCCCCACGAGGACCCGATGCCGCGGTACGTGCACCGGCCCTCGACGGCGGCCACGCTCAACCTGGCCGCCGCCGCGGCACAGGGCGCCCGCCTGTACGCCGAGTACGACCAGGCCTACGCCGACGAGCTGCTCGCCGCCGCGCGCCGGGCCTGGGACGCGGCGTCCGCCCACCCGGACATCATCGCGCCGGACACGAACAGCCTCGACGCCAACCCCGGCGGAGGCCCGTACAACGACAGCAGCGTGGGCGACGAGTTCTACTGGGCCGCCGCGCAGCTCTTCCTCACCACGGGCGAGACCGAGTTCGCCGACGCCGTGCAGTCCTCGCCGTACCACGTCGGCGGCGCCGAGGGTGACATCTGGCGGGCCACCGGGTTCGACTGGGGCTTCACCGCCGCGGCCGCCCGGCTCGATCTCGCCACCGTGCCGAACGACCTGCCCGGCCGGGACGCCGTCGTCGACTCCGTGATCGAGGGGGCGGACCAGCACGTCGCCACGCAGCAGGGCGAGCCGTTCGGCCACGCCTACAACCCGGGCGACTACGACTGGGGCTCGAACCACCAGATCATCAACAACGCCGTGATCATCGCCACCGCGTACGACCTGACCGGCGAGGAGCAGTACCGCGACGCGGCCCTGGAGACGTTCGACTACATCCTGGGACGCAACGCCCTCAACAACTCGTACGTGAAGGGCTACGGGACGCAGTTCAGCCAGAACATGCACAACCGGTGGATGGCGTCGGCCGACAGGCTGCCTCCGCACCCGGACGGCATGATCTCGGGCGGCCCGAACTCGGCCATCCAGGACCCGGTCGCGCAGGAGAACCTGCAGGGCTGCGCCCCGCAGTTCTGCTACATCGACGACATCGACTCGTGGGCGACCAACGAGATGACGATCAACTGGAACGCCCCGCTGAGCTGGTTCTCCTCGTGGGCGTCCGACGTCGCGGGCGAGGGCGGTGACCCGGTTCCCGAGTGCCTGGCGGACATCGATGTCGTGCACGCGTGGGACGGCGGCTTCCTGGCGAACGTCGGGGTCATCGCAGGCCTCGACGCCATCGACGGGTGGACGGTGACCATGTACCTCGAGCCGGCATCCGTGGCCCACGGCTGGAACGCGGAGTTCAGCACGTCCGGCGGGGTCACCACCGCGACGGACGTGGGCTGGAACGCGAGCCTGCCCGCCGACGGCCGCACCGATTTCGGCTTCATCGGAAGCGGGACGCCACCGGAGTTCATCATCGGCGGCTGCACGGCGAACTGACGATACGACGCCGGAGAGCCGCCGCCCCAGGGGGTGGCGGCTCTCCGGTGGCCGTCCGGGTCCTGCACTGTCAGCTCAGGACGTCGTCCAGGGCCTCGAACCAGCGTGCCGCGATCTTCGCGTTGCCGGACTCGTTCGGGTGCACGCCGTCGTCGGTGTCGGTGGCGGCGTCGAAGCCGCTCCACTGGTCGACGACGACGATCGGCGATCGGTCGGTCGACAGGCCGGCCGCCCATCCGGGGATCTCGGCGTTGAGGTTCACGGCCCGCTGCGGGCAGTCGGTGCAGCCGAGCGAGGCGTCGGGTTCGAGCGGGATGATCTGTGCGACGAGGACCGTCGCGTCCGGGTTGAGTTCGCGGAGGTCCGTCACGATCGACGTGTAGGCGTCGAGGATCCGGTCCGGCGGGACGTTCGACCAGGCGTCGTTGGTGCCGAAGTGCATCAGCACGACATCCGGAGTGTTCTGCTCGAGCCAGGCGCGGGCCTGCCCGTTCGCGGCGACGTCGGTGACCAGGGCTCCGCCGTGTCCCTCGTGGTCGAGGTCGGCGCCGGCCGGAGCGCAGCCCGCGTACTGCGATCCCACGAAGTCGACGTCGTGCCCGGCGTCCGTCACGTGCTGCCACAGGCTTCCGCGCCAGCAGCCCGGGCTGCCGGTGATCGAGTCGCCCAGCGGCATGATCCGGGCCGGGTCGTCCGGCGGGGTGGTCGGGTCGTCGGTCGGGCTGGAGGTCGGGTCCGGCGGTGGGCCGGTCTGCCCGTCGCAGAGCGTGCCGTTGACGGAGACCTGGCTCGGCGTCGCGGTGCTCCCCGATCCCACGAAGCCGAACACCCGAGCGCTCTCGCCCGCGCCGATCCGGGCGTTCCAGCCGACGTCGGAGCCGGTGAACGAGGTACCGCTCTGGCTCCAGTCCACGTTCCAGGCGCTGCTGACGGAGGTGCCGCCGGGGAACTCCCACACGACCTCCCAGCCGTCGATCGGGTCGCCGGCGGTGATCGTGACGTCGGCCTGGAAGCCGCCGTCCCAGCTGTTCACGACGTCGTAGTCGACCTGGCAGCCGTCGTTGGCGGCAGCGGGGCCCGATCCGATCATCGGGAGGGCGCCGGCGCCGAGCGCGGCCACGGCCGCACCGATGAGCAGGATTCTTCGCGTTCGATCTGATCGCATGTCCACGTCCTCGCAGGTCGAGATGGTGCGGAGCGGGCAGGCGCCCGGGGGCACCCTGTCGAGCTCGGCCGGGTCGGAGGGGACCCGCAGGGCTCATCCTGTTCCGAGGTCTGACGTCGAACGACGGACTGAAGCGATTCACCTCGATCCGGCGGGCCGAGAGTTCGCGCTGGCGGACGATGCGGTCGGCCGGTTGTCGAGCAGTCGGTCCAATGTCGAGAAATCGGTCCCCCGAGCGGCCGATCACACGACAAGGGACCGACCACACCAGGCGTCCGGTGGGGTCTCACCTGGGCCAGTCGGCGTGTTCCGGGGCCCGGCGGACAATCAGAAGATGGTGCGACCTCGCTCGTCCGGTACGCCGGACTTTCGGAAGAAGTAGGTGTTGACCTGGTCGCGCCACTCGGTCGCACTGCGCAGTTGCTCGGCCAGGCGCTCGGACACCCTGGCGACGAGGTGCGCCGCCGATCCGTCGTCGTCCGACAACGATCCCGCGACGCGGTCCCACGCGGCCACGAATCCCTCGACCTGCTCCACGCCGTCGAAGTGGGTGTCGTAGATGTGCTGGATCACGGTCTTCCCGGACTGCAGCACGTGGGTGTAGGGGACGTGGTGGAAGAACAGCAGCAGTTCGTCGGGACAGGTCTCCGGCGACTCGAAGACCGACGCCCACGGCTCCGGGTAGAGCCCCGCGTACCCGGTCCCGGTCGCCACCGTCCGGTCCACGCCGATCCCGTCGCGGTCCGCGAAATGGTAGGTGCCCCAGGGCGTGTACTCGTAGCCGTCCACGTCCGGTCCGTAGTGGTGGCCCGGGCGCACCATGAACCCGACGCCGAGGGGCGAGGCGTACCGCTCGTACGTCTCCCAGGATTCGCCGAGGATCGTGCGCACGGCGTGGACGACGTCGTCCGCCGCGCCCGGGAACGTCAGCCCGATCCACTCGTCGAGCAGCGCGGCGGGATCCGCGGCAGGGTCCCAGGCCAGCCGCCCGTAGGCATAGAGATTGGCCTGTGCGAAAGGGTGCCCGGTCCAGAACTCGTCGTCTCCGACGTTCGACACGGCGACGATCCCGGCGGGGCGCGCCACGATCTCGGCCACCGAGGTCGGCCGGCTGGTTCGGCTCGCCCCGGCGCCCGCCGGCCCCGCGAAGTCGAAGTTCAGGATCTCGCTCCACTGGCGGCCCAGGTACACGGCGTGCTTCTGCTGGCCGGTGTACTCCTGGGTGACCTGGAGCTCCAGGGCCACCCGGGTGCGCGGCATCGCCGCGAGCACCGGGGACACCGGCTCGCGCACCTGGAAGTCCATCGGGCCGTACTTGACCTGCACGATCACGTTCTCGGCGAAGCGGCTGTCGAGCGGGGCGAAGTGGTCGTGCGCCGCGCGCGCCCGGTCGGTGGACCGGTCCCGCCAGTCCTGGCGGTGGTCGTAGACGAACGCGCGCCAGTGGACCAGACCGCCGTGCGGGGCGACGGCCGCGGCGAGCATGTTCGCGCCGTCGGCGTGGTCGCGCCCGTACGCGAACGGCCCGGGCTGGCCCTCGGAGTCGGCCTTGACCACGAACCCGCCGAAGTCGGGGATCCGGCCCCAGACCCGGTCGGCGGCGTCGCGCCACCAGCACGCCACCGCCGGGTCCAGCGGGTCCGACGTGCCCAGGCCGCCGAGCGTCATGGGCGCCGCGAACGACACCGACAGGTGCACCCGGATGCCCCACGGCCGGAACACCGTGGCGATCCTGGCCACGTGCGGCAGGTCGTCCGTGAGCAGCCGGGCCTCGCGGGCGTGCACGTTGACGTTGTTGATCGCCACCCGGTTGACGCCGGTGGACGCGAGCAGCCGTGCGTACGCCTCGACGCGCGACAGGTCCGCGCGCACCTCGCCGTCGTCGAAGAAGATCGACCCGCCGGAGTACCCGCGCTCGACCTGCCCCATCACGTCGTGGACGGCGACGTTGTCCCAGTGGTCGAGCATCCGCAGCTCGGCCGCGGGCGCGTGCCGCTCGACGACGTCGGGCCCCTCGAACGCGGCCTCGCCCAGCCGCACGACATGGAAGAACCCGTACAGCAGCCCGCGGTCGGAAGCAGCCTCGACAACAACACTCCCGTCGTCCCGCGACAGCCGGAACGACTCGTCGACCTCCGGCTCGCCGGCTGTGCCGAACCCGTCGACCACGCCATTTCTGGCGACCACGCCATTTCGCGCCATGGAAGCGCGTCCACGGGCCAGAATGGCGTGGTCGCCAGAAATGGCGTGGTCGGCGCGGGCGGCGGTCGGCGAGGGAGGCGGCTGCAGTTCGGCGTCGTCGTCCTCCGCGATGGTCAGGACCAGATCGGGGTCCGACACACCCGAACCCGACTCCAGGCGCGTGAACGAACCGCCGTGAGCGGCGGTGGCCGCCGCGACCTCGGCGGCGACGGTGCCGACCAAGGCCCCGTCGCCGCGGACCGCCACGCTGCGGCGCCCGACGGCGGCGAACGCGGCGTCGGGCAGCCAGGCGGCGTGCGGCCCGGACGCGCCAGGAGACATGTTGCCCGGGCTCTTGTGCGAATTCACCAGTCGTGGACCGTTCCGTCGAGGGTGCGATTGATGGGCAGGTACGCAGGGGTGTACTCGAAGCGTGCCGCGACATCCTCGTCCAGGTCCACTCCCAGGCCAGGATTCACCCCCGGGTGGAGCAGCCCGTCGGTGAAGGTGTACGACGTCCGGAACACCTCGAGCGTCGTGTCGCTGTGCTTCATGTACTCCTGGATCCCGAAGTTGTGGATGGCCAGGTCCAGGTGCAGCGCGGCGGCCATACCCACCGGCGACACGTCCGTCGGGCCGTGCATCCCGGACCGGACGCCGTACAGGCCGGCGAAGTCCAGCAGCTTCTTCATGTGCGTGATGCCGCCGGTGTGGGTGACGGCCGAGCGGACGTAGTCGATGAGGCGCTCGGTGATGAGGGTCTGGTAGTCGAAGGCCGTGTTGAAGACCTCGCCGATGGCGATCGGCGTCGTGGAGTGCTGCCGGATCAGGCGCAGGGCCTGCTGGTCCTCGCCGGGCGTGGCGTCCTCCAGCCAGAACAGGCGGTACGGCTCGAGGTCCTTCGCCAGGCGGGCGGCCTCGATCGGGCGCATGCGGTGGTGGCCGTCGTGCAGGAGCGGCAGGTCCGGGCCGAACTCGTGGCGCACCGCCTCGAAGACTCCCGGGATGTGGCGCAGGTAGGCGGCGGTGTCCCACTCCTCCTCGACCGGGAGGGCGCGGCCGTCGACGATGTTCCGCTTGGCCGGCTCGTAGTCGTACCGCTGCCCGGCACGCTGGTCGCTCGCGACGCCGTACACCTGGCCGAGGCCCGGGACGCCGGTCTGGATGCGGATCGCGCGAAAGCCCAGGTCGAGGTGGTTGCGGATGGAATCGAACAGCGCCTCGGTGGTGGTGCCGGACGCGTGGCCGTAGGCGAGCGCGCCCCGGCGGGACGCGCCACCCAGGAGCTGGTAGAGCGGCAGCCCGGCGACCTTGGCCTTGATGTCCCAGAGGGCGACGTCGACGGCGGCGATGGCGGCCATGGTGATCGGGCCGCGCCGCCAGTAGGCGCCCCGGTACAGGTACTGCCAGGTGTCCTCGATGTTCGCGGGATCGCGTCCGATCAGCAGCGGGACGACGTGGTCGGTCAGGTAGGAGGCGACGGCGAGCTCGCGTCCGTTGACGGTCGCGTCACCGAGGCCGACGACGCCGTCCGACGTCGTGATCTTGAGCGTGACGAAGTTACGGCCGGGGGAGGTGATGACCACCTCGGCGGATTCGATCTGGGACATGGGGAATCGTTCTCCTTGGTTTCGGTGTCGAGGCCGGCGAGTGGTCGGTCCGTTGTCGGAGCAGGTCGGTCGGATGTCGCGAAGTCGGTTCCCCGGGTAGCCGATCGCTCGACATTCGACCGACCGCCGTCGACATCGGACCGACTGCTCGACATCCCGCCGACCGCGGGCGCCTGCGGTCAGGCGGCCGGGGCCGGGTAGGCCTTCTTGGGGAGGTGGTAGGCCAGGTCGGCGGCCGTGTCGAGCGCCTCGTCGAGGTTCAGGCGGTGTTCGACGACGAGCCGCGCCAGGTAGCCGGCGTCGATCCGGCGGGCCAGGTCGTGGCGGGCGGGGATCGAGCAGAACGCGCGGGTGTCGTCCACGAAGCCCGACATGTTCGAGAACCCGGCGGTGCCCGTGGCCGCCTCGCGGAACCGGCGCATCGCGTCCGGCTCGTCGAGGAACCACCACGGTGCGCCGAGCCGCAGCGCCGGGTACACCCCGGCCAGCGGCGCGAGTTCGCGCGAGTACACGTCCTCGTCCACGGTGAAGACGATCATCCGGAAGTTCTCCGCATGCCCGAACGCCTCCAGGACCGGCCGCAGCGCGTTCGTGTACTCGGTGACGACCGGGATGTCGTACCCCTTGTCCGGGCCGAACGTCGCGTGCCGCTCCGTGTCGTGGTTCCGCAGCACGCCCGGGTGCAGCTGCATGACCAGCCCGTCCTCGCACGACATCGCGGCCATCTGGAACAGCATGTGCGCGGAGAACGCGGCTGCCTCGTCGGCGGTGACGCCGCCTCCGGACAGCGCGCGTGCGAACAGCGCGGCGGCGACGTCGTCGGGCAGCGGCGTCGTGTCCGCGCCGAGGTGGCCGTGGTCCGTGGCGCTGCCCCCGGCCGCGACGAACGCGCGACGCCGCTCGCGCAGCGCCGCCAGGTACGTCGCGTAGTCGCCGATCTCCGTGCCCGACGCCGCGGCGAGGCGCGCGACGTCGTCCCGCCAGGCCGGCTGGTCCAGGTGCAGCAGCGGGTCGGGCCGGAAGGTCGGCACGACGCGCGGCGTGGCGAGCGTGGCTGTGCCGGATCCCGCGAGACCCGAGCCGGTCGCATCCCGTCCGCCGACGGCTGCCGTCGCGGCGAGCCCGGTGCCGGACCTCGTCACGTCGTCCCCGCCGGCACCGATTGCTGTCGGCGCCCCACCGCCGACGCCGGCCGCCGTCGCGGCTGCCCCGCCGACGGCCGCCCCTGCGGCGACCGTCGTACGACCGCCGTCGGCCAGGGCGCCGAGTTCCGTCGCGAGCTGCTGGTGCTGCGCCAGGTCGCTCCACGCCGGGTCGGTGGTGGCGAGCGTCTCGATGCGGAACTGGTCGAGCAGGGCCCGCGGGCGGAAGCCGGACTCGCCGAGGCGCGTGGCGATCTGGTCGTAGATCGCGTCGGCGGTCTCGGCCGACGGGCGCACCGTCACCCCGAAGATCTCGACGAGCTCGTGCTCCATCCAGTACCGCGTGGGCGTCCCGCGGAAGTGCTTCCAGCCCGCGCAGAACCGGCGCCAGATCGTGCGCGGGTCGGTCTCGAGGCCGGGAGTCCCCTCCGGTCCGACGCCCAGCGCGGGCAGCGGCGTGCCCTGCGACACGAGCATCCGCGTGAGGTAGTGGTCGGGAACCACGAACAGTTGTGCGGGGTCGGGGAACGGGGTGTCGTCGGCGAAGGTGGCGACGTCCACGTGCCCGTGCATCGACACGATCGGGAGGCCGCGGGTGGTCTCGTAGATCTCGCGGGCGACGGGTCGGGTGGTCGGGTCGGCGGGGAGCGCGCGATCCGGGTGCAGGGTCCATTCGGTCATGCCGGGCCTCCTGGGCGTCGTTGCCGTGCGAACGTTTGCATCGTACCCGAGCGCTGTCGCGGCCCTGATCCACGGGGTGCGCGGTTGCGCGGAGGGGGCGAGTTGTGCAAACGTTCGCGTGACAGGTCCGGCGACGAGGAGGTGCCATGGCAACGGTGCACGACGTCGCCCGCGACGCCGGCGTCTCCATCTCGACGGTCTCGCGCTCCTTCGACCCGCGCAGCAAGATCTCGCCCGCCACCCGCGCACGTGTGCTGGCGGCCGCCGAGGAGCTCGGCTACCAGCCCCATCCCGTGGCGCGCGGGCTGCGCACCGGGCGCACGCACGCCGTCGGACTGCTCGTGCCGGACCTCGGGAACCCGTTCTTCGCCGCCATCACGAAGGCTGTCCAGGCCCGTGCCCGCGCCGAGGGATACGAGGTGTTCGTCGCCGACTCCGACGAAGACCCCGACGTCGAACCCGAACTCATCCGCGCGCTCGCCGCCCGCACCGACGGCCTGCTCGTCGCGTCTCCGCGAGCGGACGCCGCCACGCTCCGCGAGGCTCTCGGCGGCGTGACCGCGGTGCTGCTCAACCGCGAGCTACCGCCGGCCACGGCGTCGGCGAACGCCGGAGTTGCCGGAGCGGCGTCCGCAGGAGCCGGGGCGGCGTCGACCCAGGGGGGCGAGCGGACGAGCGCCGCCGGGCCGGCCGGGGGCGCCGGGTCGGCCCGTACGGCCGCCGCGTCCGCGATGGCCGCCCGGCCCGGCGCCGAGGTCACGGCACCGCGAGACGCCGCGCCCGCCGTCGTCCCCGAGATTCCTGCCGTGACGCTCGACGACGCCGACGGGGTCGCACAGATCCTCGGCCACCTGAGCTCCCTCGGCCATCGGGAGGTGGGCGTCGCCGCCGGTCCGACCGCGTCCTGGTCGGGCGCCCGCCGGGTCGCCGGCCTGCACGCCGCGGCCGAGCGCTGGGGCGTGCGACTCGTGGAACTGGGCGAGTTCCGGCCCCATTTCGCGGGCGGAACCCAGGCTGCGGACCACGCGCTGGCGAGCGGGGTGACCGCCGTCGTCGTCTTCAACGACCTCATGGCGCTCGGCGTGCTGGACCGGTTGCGGCAGCGCGGGGTCGACGTGCCCGGCGAGATGTCCGTGGTCGGGTACGACGACGTCCCCCTCGCCACGCTGGTCACGCCCGCGCTGACGACCGTGCGGGTCCCGCTGGACCGCCTGGGCCGGCGCGCGGTCGACCTGCTGCTGGCGCGGCTCTCGGGGACGACGACGGCGGCGGGCGCGCAACTGCCCGTGGAACTGGTGATCCGCGGCTCGGCGGGGACGGTACCCGCGGGGCTGCCCGGTCGATGATGCGGTTCGCGACGGACCATGCAGTTCCTTTCGCATACGCGCCGGAAGCGGAAGCAACCTCATGGTCCACTCCTGGTATTCACCACCAATGACGGAGGAGGGAACGCCATGAATGACAGGCTCCGGAGGGAAACACTTCCCGAAGATGTGGCCGCGCCGGTGGATCCGGAGCGGATCGGGATCGTGCATCTCGGGATCGGGGCGTTCCACCGCGCCCACCAGGCCGTGTACACGGAACGTGCCATGGCCGCGACCGGTGACCTGACCTGGGGCATCCTCGGCGTCACCCAGCGCTCGGCCACGGTCCGCGACCAGCTCCGGCCGCAGGGCGGGGTGTACGGAGTGCTGACGGCAGGCGCCGTCGCCCCGTCCGCCGATGCCGGGAGCGGGGAGGCCGCCGACGGTGGAGCGGCGGGCCGGGCCGGGAGTGGCGGGCAGACCGCCGGTGGAGTTGCCGCCCGGGCCGGGAGCGGCGGGGGCGCCGCCGCCGGTGGAACTGCGGCTCGGGGCGGGCTCGTCGTAGGCGACGACCTGCGGCTTGACCTCGTGGGGGCGGTGGTCGACGTCGCCTACCCGGCCGAGGAGACCGCGCGGGTGCTCGCCGCCCTGGCCGCGCCGACCACGCACGTCGTCACCCTCACCATCACCGAGAAGGGCTACGCCCGGCTGCCCGACGGCGGCCTCGACGTCGACCGGGTGCGGCCCGACCTGGACGCCCTGGCCCTGGCGGCCAGATCCGCGGCGACCGCTGCGGCGTCGCCGGCGGCCCGCGGGGCGTCGGCGTCGCCGGGCGGTGCTGCGTCGTCGTCGCCCTCGGCGTCCGTACCGGTTGCCGGTCCTGCGCCGGTGTCGGACGCCGCTGCGACCACTTCGGCGTCGTCGGACGAGGGGGCCGCGTCGCCGTCGGCTTCCGCGCCGACCGCTCCGGCGTCGTCGGCCATCGGGCTGCTCGTCCGGGGAATTGCCGAGAGGCATCGCGCGGGCGTCGCGCCGATCACTATCCTGACCTGCGACAACATGGTCGACAACGGGCGCGTCCTCGAGCGGCTCGTGCGCGAGGCGGTCGATGCCGCCCTGCCCGGTCCCGAGGGCGACGACCTACGCGCCTACCTGGACTCCCGCGTGACGTTCCCCTGCTCGATGGTGGACCGCATCGTCCCCGCCACGACCCCGGGCCAGCGCGACGCCGTCGAGCGCGCGCTCGGGGTCCGCGACGAGGGGCTCGTGGTGGGCGAGCCCTTCACCCAGTGGGTGATCGAGGACCGGTTCGCCGGGCCCCGTCCCGCCTGGGAGCGCGCGGGTGCCACGCTGACGTCCGACGTCGCCCCCTACGAGCAGGCGAAGCTGCGCCTCCTCAACGGGACGCACTCCCTGGTCGCCTACGCGGGCGGGCTCGCCGGACACGCCACCATCGCCGAGGCCATGTCCGACCCTCGCATCGCGGACCACGCCCGCACGTACCTGTTCGACGACGCCCTG
Source organism: Myceligenerans halotolerans (assembly GCF_054782975.1). NCBI lineage: Bacteria > Bacillati > Actinomycetota > Actinomycetes > Micrococcales > Promicromonosporaceae > Myceligenerans > Myceligenerans halotolerans. The sequence goes on along the minus strand of NZ_BAAGRL010000059.1, from coordinate 436 downwards.
CCCACGCTCACCCCACCGGACGGCACCGACCTGCGGGCGTACGGCGAGGAGATCCTCCGCCGCTTCGCGAACCCGCACACCGGCCACACGACCATCCAGGTGGCGATGGACGGCAGCCAGAAGATCCCGTTCCGCTGGGGCGGGGTCCTGGCGGACTGCCTCGCCGCCGGCCGGGTGCCGCAGGGGCTCGCGTTCGGTCTGGCGTCGTGGGCGCTGTTCGTCCGACGGCGGACGCTGGCGGCCGGCGGTCAGGGCGCGGACGTGCCGGGCGGTTCGTGCGACGGCGTCGACGACCCACGATCGGAGGAGCTGGCCGCGCTGGTGGGCGGCTCGGATATGGCGACCGGGGCGGCGGGCTCGGCGGGCGCTGGCGGGGTGGCGGGCGCGGCGGGCGCGGCCGGGGTAGCGGGCTCGGCGGGCGCGGCCGGGGTGGCGG
>NZ_BAAGRL010000058.1:0-36224 GCF_054782975.1 Myceligenerans halotolerans | reverse complement strand
GCGCTCGTAGTCCGGGTTGTCGATGTTCCCCGTGTGGAAGATCTCCGCGACCTGCCGGCCCACGCCGTCGTACTCGAACAGCACCTTGGCCGGCGCCACCACATCGTTCGACGCCAGCGTCAAGAACTTGTCCGACGCCGTACCTTGGACGTACCACTCCCCGATCGCCATCACCTTGCGGCCCGCGTGGTCATAGACCACGTCCGTCACCACACGCCCCGGCGCACCCGGATCAGCGGACTCCGACTGCGTCTGGATCTCCCGCAGCAGCCCGTCATACAAGGTGCTGCTCACATGACGCCGGGACCCGTCCGCCCCCAGCACCGAGGTGCGCACCGCGTTGATCCCACCCGCCCGGACCGTGTACGTGTACGACACCGACGGCGACAGGCTGGTCGCCCGGTCCGGCTGCCACACCTTCAGCAGCCTGCCCAGGTTGTCGTACTTCGCGGTGGTGACCTTCCCGTTCGGGTCCGTGACCGTGACCGGCACCCCACGCAGCGGATCCAGCACGGTGGTGGTCGCATGCCGCGTCACCGGCCCCGCACCGTCAGGATCGGGCGAGTAGCTGGTCATGCCGATCGGCACGCCCGCGGCGCTGTCCTGATACGTGGTCTCCGACATCCGCCCCAGCGCGTCGTACACGAACCGCGGCCGCGCCCGCGACCCGGACTCGTACGTCACCCGCTGCGCCGTCACCCACGACAGGGCCGTCGTCTCCCCCACCACACCTGCGGGCGGGTCGTCCGGGTCGGGCATCAGCGACTTGGTCGGCAGACCGCGCGTGGGAACATCCCCCACCGCGCCGCCGTCGTACGCGATCTGCTGAGCAGCGACCAACTCGCCCGCGGCGCCGCAGGCGGCCGCGATGGTGCGCGTCTCCTTGATCGTGGTACGCAGATGAGCCGTCGGATCGGGGACGTAGGACGTCGTCGTGCACAGGTCGTCCCCGTTCGTGCCGATGCCTCCGGCATCGTTCACCTGCTCGACCTGCCCGTACGCGTCGAACTCCGTACGCGTCCTGGTCGTGGACGACGTCGAACCGTCCGCCCGCATCACCTGCTTCCACGACGTCGACGACGTCAGCCGCCGCGCATGCGTGTCATCAGCCGTCTCGCCCGACCGGTCGTCCCAGCCCGGGTTGGTGGCCGTGACGGTCTGGCCGTGCTTGGCCACCGTGACCGACACCTTCTCCGCGCCGGCTTCTGCGCCGTTGTACACGGTCGTACGGAACGGCATGCCCGAGAACCGTTCGTTGTCGGTCGCGTCCACCCCGCCGTCGACGCTCGCGCTCAGCGTGTCACCAGTACCGCGGAAGTACTCGGTGACCACCCTCGTACGAGGACTGTCGTCCTGCGTGCTGCCGGTGATCGTGGCGGCCTGCTCGAACCCGCGGAAGTTCGCGTAGTTGATGTCCTTCAACGGGCTCAGCGCGCTCGGGGTCCGCGCCCAGTGCGCCCCGCCCGAGTACGTGTAGGCAGTCTCCACAGTCACCTGATTCGACGCCGCACCCGGGTTCTGCACGATCTGCGACACCAGGTGCTTGTGGAACCACTCGGTCACGTCAGAGTCCTCACCCACCGGCGTCCACGTCACCGGGAAACACGCCCGCTCGTTCGTCTTCTGCTCGGCCAGGGTGGGGTCCGCAGGCGTGTTGGCCGCCGTGCACTCGGTGTCCTTGTAGTTCACCGTCAGGTGCGAGCCCGTGGCCGTGGTCACCCCGTTGATGGCGACGCGGTTCATCACCGGCCAGCCGTCGTTGACGGTGTCCTCGACCCGGCCGGGCAGCTGCGTCGAGGTGAACCACACCTTCTGCGGCGCGACGTCGTCCTCGTCGCCGGCCGTGTGGTCCTCCGCCTGCCGCGTGATGGACTGCAGCCACAGCACCCGGTTGGTGCCGTCCCCCGGATCCTTCCACCGGTGGGCCAGCGAGTACGTGTCCACGTCCTGGTAGGCGCCGCCGTCGCGCACCTTGGTGGTCACCGTGGTGAGGCGCTTGCGCGTGAAGAACGCCGGGGACATGACCTGCTTGCACGACGTCGAGCTCGTGCACTCCAGGTCGGTGGGGGTGTCGTGCCAGCGCGATGCCGTGGACTTGTGCAGGTCACCCGCACCGCAGCCCGACGAGGCCAGGCAGCGCTCCGCGTAGGCCAGGTCGACGCGGTACGGCGCCACGGCGTCCGCCTCGTCACCCGCGCGGGTGGTGCCGTACTCGATGTACTTCAGCTGCCCGCCACGCTCGTATTCCTTGGCGCCGTCCCGGTTCAGGTCCGCCCCGTACCGGTTGGTCGCGGCGTCGTACACATAGGTCATGGACCGGCCCATAGGGTCGACGACGTAGTCCAGGTTCCAGCGCCAGGCCTGCTGCGCCTCCGAATCGGCGAACGCGGCCGAGTCGTAGCCCGGCTCGCCGGGATGGTTGCCGTACACCGGCACCGTCCACACCGAGTCCTGCTCGAGCGTGTCGCCGTCGAACCGCTTGTCCTTGCCGAAGTAGTACTGCACACCATCGGTGGTGGTGACGACCCAGTGCTCCCCGTTGTTGTCACCGTTGCCGGCGCCGGTCAGGAGCTTGACCCGGGTACCGTCGTCGTTCTTCGGGCGCCACACGTCCCCGTCCCGGATCAGCTCCGAGCTGTGTCCGTTGAACACCAGCGACACCGCGTCCGCCGGGCCCCAGCACAGGTCACCGGTCTTGCGGTCGGCGTTGTTCGGCTCCGTCGTGCTGCCCGGGTACGGGTCGGTGTCCTGCCCGCAGGGGATGAACCGCCGCTCGATGAACCCCGAGGTCATGTCCCAGCCCATGCCCACGGTCGAGGACTGCGTGTTGGAGTCCGTGACCAGGCCGTCCAGCCCCGCCGTGGAATACCCCAGCGACAGGTCCGGCGACGGACCGCCCGCGGGCTTGGGCACGCCCAGCGGATACGACCAGGAGAACGACCCCGTCGACCCGCTCACGCTCCAGGACGACGACGTCGACAGCGGCGTCGCGCCCCAGTTCCCCGTCTCGGACTGCGTACCCGATACGAGCGCGTACCGGTCACCCGCCGACGGCGGTGCCGGCTCGTCGGCCGCGAGCGTCGAGACCGAGGACGTCTCCGCCGACGACGACGTCAGCGAGTCGCTCCCCGACACGGCGGAGGGGTCAGCGTCGATCGAGGTCTTGTCCGCGTCCGACGCCGAGGCGCCGAAACCGTCCACGTCGTCGGACTTCTGGCTCGTGGCGCTCTCTTCCTGCAGCGTCGCCGCCGCCTGCTCGCTTTCTGCGGTCGGCAACTCCACCGTGGCCGAGACCGTCGAAGTGGCCGGGTCGTTGCTCGTGGGAATCTGCTCCGGCTGGCACTCCGGCGCGTCCGGGGTCACCTCGGCGCACGCCGGGATCCGCAGCAGCCCGAGCCGATCGGCCCAACCGGCGCCGGCGACGTCGGCGAAGTCCGCGTAGTCGAACCCGACGTCCACCTGACGTGCGGGCTCGCCGTCGGCCGGAGGCGTGGCGGACGCGTCGTCCAGCGAGAGCACCACACCCGTGACGCCTTCGGCGTCCGCGACCGTCTGGTCCTCGACCGTCACCCCGAGGCTCTCGGGTGCGTCCGCGGCGGCAGGAGCCTGGACGGTCACGTCCATGCCGCCCACGTCGGCCGTCGTCGCCGTCTCCGTGACCGGGATGGTCGCCTGCGCAGCAGCAGGCAGGTCGTCCGCCGGGGCCGACGACGGTTCCGGCGCGGGCTCGGGCGTCGCGGTTCCCTCGGTCTCCGCGCTCGGTGCCACCGACGGCTCCGGGAGGTGCGCGGTGGCCTCGTCGCGGTGCTCCCTGCGTGCCTCGAGCGAGTCCGGGTCGGACGACGTGGTCGTCGACGTCGTCTCCAGCGTCTGCGCGGAAGGCTCCATCTCGACGGTCAGCACCGCGTCGTCGGCGGCGAACGTCGTCATCGTCTCGTCGGCCGTCGGGTCGGCCAGTGTGCCGGTGCTCAGCGCGTCGGCGGTGGTCTTGGACGCCGAACGGCGGGCCGTACGCCCCGCCACGTCCTCGCCCGACGCAGTGGCCGCCGCAGACCCGGACTCCGTCCCGGACTCAGCCGCGGGCTCGGTATCCGTCCCCGCGACACTCAGTCCGAGGTAGGCGGTGCTGGTGTCGCTGGTGGCGACGTGCCTGGCCGCGGCCGTCGCGTCGAAGATGATCCGCTCGGCGCCCTCGTCGGTGCAGTCTGGCCCGGTCGTGCCCGTGCCGAGCGTCTTCCACGTGGTCGCGTGGCCGCCCAGGGTGATCGTGGGGTCGAGCACGCCGGTACGCGACAGCTCCGCGGTGACGTCGTCGCACACGCCCGATGCCGGGACCGTGAACCGGGCCGCCACGATCTGGTCGGGGTCGGACAGGCCGACCTCGCCCAGTCCCGACATCGACCAGGCCAGCCGCCGGTCGGCGTCGCCCCGGCTGCCCACCGGCAGGTCCGGGCCGGCCAGGAATCCGGTGCCCGCCACGTCGCCGGTCGACAGGCTCATCCAGCCCGCCTCGGTGGCCGCCAGGGTCCCGAGGCCGAACGTGACCGGCCACGCCGTCGTACCGCCCTTGCCGGAGCGCCCGAGAGCGGGCTCCTTCAGTGCCTTGCCCGGCCGCAGTCTCACACCGGCCGAGGCGGCCTTCGCGAGCGCGTCGGCGCGCACCGCTTCGGCGATACGGTCGGCGTTCGGGTCACCGGACGCGCTCTGCCCGGCGGGCGCGTCGTCCGCGCCGGTGTCGACGGCACCGTCCAGCAGGCCCGAGACCGTACCGTCCGCGGCCGCAGTGTCCTGGCCAGTGGTGGCCTCGCCCGTACCGCTCTCGCCTGCGGGGGCCTGGTCAGCACCCGCGGCGTCACCGAACGTGGTCTCACCTCCGGTCAGTGAGACCTCGGACAGGGGCGCCTGGCCCTCCGCGAACGCGTCCACCGCGAGATCGGCCAGCGCCTCACGGCCGTTCGCCGCCTGCTTCGCACCCGCGGGCGCCAGTTCTGTCTCCATGCCGGCCAGGTCGGCGTCCGCATCGATCACCACCGGCTCGGTCCACGCCAGCGCAGCCTTGCCGGTCAGGTCCGTCACGCCGAACCCGTCCCCGGCACGCGCCACGCTCAGGCCCTCGGTGGTGGTCACCGTCAGGTCGAGCGCCGCGATCTCGTCCCTCGCCTCGCGCCAGGCGTTCTTCGAGGCCACCCGCAGGCTCGGCACCAGTCCCGTGCCGTCGGGCGTCACGACCACCACGAGGTCCACGCCCTTCCCGGCGACGGCCTCGTAGATGGCGGTGTCTCCCTGGACGACGGGCGCCGGGAGCCGGAACGGCACGTCGAGGACGACGGTGCCCTGCTCGCCGTTGAACATCGCCAGCGGCTGGCCGTCGGAGCCGTCGGAGACGCTCATCGGGCTCACCGGCGCGGTCACGTCCAGGCGGCCGTCGGCCGGGTCCAGGTCGGTGAACCGGGTGTCGATCCGGGACCACTCCCCTGGCGCGTGCGGCGAGAACCGTGTCCTCCGTGCCGCCGCGCTCACCTCCAGGAGCACCGTGCCGGCCGGTGTGGCCCTGGCCGTGGACCAGGACGTGGTCTCGCCGCTGATCGTCACGTCCAGGTCGCACGCCTCGGCGACCTGGAGCGCCTCAGCCCGTTCGGCGACCTGCGCCGTACACGTCACGCCCGCCGCCGGGGCGGCCACCAGCACGGGGCCCGCCGCCACGGCCACCGCGGCGAACACGGCGGTCAGACCGCGCCCGAGCCCGCGCACCGGCCGTCCGCCGCTGCTCTCGGAGACCTTCGCCTGGAACATCCGCGTCGCTCTCACCGCTGCCAGCCTCATCCCGGTCATCGCCGCCGTCGTCGTCATAGCCGCCGTCATCGCCGTCGTCGTTCTGGTCGTGTTCTCGTCGCGGCCCGCGCTACCCGCCCGGCCGATCTCGTGCGCGCTCATTCGCCGATGTCGATCCGCAGGGTCGGGTCCAGGGCCACGTCGCCGGCGAAGTCGTCCCCGCCCGCGCCCTGGCACAGACGGCGGATCTTCGCCTCCGCGACGACCTCGCCGTCCCACACCCGCACGTCGTCCACGCGGCCGTACCAGTGGCCGAAGTCCGCGCCGCCCCAGCGGCCCCGCCCAACCACGAACGGGTCGATCGCCTGCCACGAGGACGTGAACGTCACGTCGTCGGTCGCCACCGGCTCACCCGGTAGCTGATCGTGCGGCATCCCGATCGGGCACACCCACATGCGGATGTTGTCGGTCACGGCGTCGTGCTCGGCCAGCAGATGCGTCCACCGTCCTTGCTCCACCGGCACCTCGGACACGGCACGGGTCGGCCCCGAGCCATCGACGTCATACATGGAGAAGGCCCAGCACACACCGTTGGAAGTCTTCGTGCACGAACGAGTGGTCAGCATGAACCCGCTGCCGTTGGTCCCCTCCTGCGCCACCGCGACCTGCGTGCCGGTATCGGGACCCACGTTCGAGGGCAGCACGAACGCGGAGACCACGAACGACTCCAGGGTGTCGACCACGGGGCCGTCCGCGACCGCATCGCCGGCCCCGGCGAATCGCAGCGCGTAGTCACCCTCACGCGAGTCGAACGCCTCGTGCGGTCCTTCGAGCCATGTCGCACCCGACGAGCTCAGTGTCAGATCGTGCTTCACTTCCGCCAGCGACTTGTCGTACGCATAGTCCGACTCCGGCCCCTCGTCCATGGGCCATCTGCCGTCCGCCAGCGGGGAGGCCACGTCGATCTTGTAGGTGGCACGGTCCGACACGTTCCCCGCCCGGTCCACCGACCGCGCGTACAGCATGTGCGGGCCCGGTGTCGGCGGCGTGTACGAGGTCACGTACGTATCCGAGGACCACGGCACGTGCGATTGACTGAACGATTCGTTGTCCCACGACCACTGGAACCGCGCCACGTCCCCCGAGCCGTTGAAGCCGAACCGGAACTTGCCCGTCTGGCCCACACCGCCGGCTTCCGCACATTCGGTCGAGCCCGGGGAGCAGTCCGGGTAATCCGCATCGGCTCCCTTGTCCGTCGCCGCCTCGATCCAGGGCGGGTTCGGCTTGTCGATGTCCGCGTAGAAGTAGCACCAGCCGCTCACCGGCCCGGCCCGCCCGCCCGAGTCCTTCGCCTGGGCACGCCACCGGTACTTCACGTTCTGGGCGAGCTGGCTCGCGTCAGAGGGACGCGCCGTGTGCACCTTCCCGCTGGACTGCAGCGAGGTCCACGCCGACCACACCGTGCTCCCGGTCGAGACCTTCTGGACCACGAACCTCACCTTGACGCTCTGCCCGTCCGGGTCGGTTCCCTTCGCCTTGAACCGCGGCCGCACCGCCGGCACCCACGCCGGGGTCGAGGACGCCTTGCAGCCATGGTCCTTCGACGGGTCGATCGACCAGGTCTGCTGGCCCGTGGGCGCGTTCGGCGGACGGTTGTACGTCACCGACAGCTTCGGCGCCCGGTCGTACCACGTCCCGTTGTACTTCATGCGGTCCCCGGAGTACCGCTTCCAGTGCAGCATCGACGACTCGTCGACCTTCAGGCCGAACGTCATCGTGGTCCAGTTGTTCGCCGCGAGGTTCTTCATCGCCTGGGTGACGTTGAACCCCACCCACTTGCGCCCCCCGCACTCGCCCAGCTTGTGCGCGACCCCGACACTGTCCTGCCGGTTCTCCGTCGTCCAGGTCGGCATGTTGTTCCAGTTGGTCGACGACGAGATCGAACCCAGTTGGTAGGCCGCCACGTTGTACGTAGTGCAGTTGTACGAATGCGTGCCGTACACGTCCAGCGTCGCGGACTGGACGTCACCAGCCTCCGCGTACTTGATCTTCGACAGTCCGTTGAACTCGTACATGATCCGGTGCCTGGACGTCGCACCCATGCATTCGTAGCCGTACGGGTCTGCGGCGTTGCACAAGCCGATCCCGTGCGTGCCGTCCGACGTGTCCCCGAACCCGTAGCCCGACGTCGACGACGGCCAGTACGACTTGACCGCCGTGAACTCGTTGAGCGACCCCGACACGCTCGGGTCCAGCGCGACAGGGTAGGTCGTGTCCCGATCAGTCAGCACTGCCTGATCGGGGCGCACCGAGACCGTGGCACTCCGGCGATTCCCCGTGCCATCGACCTGGACATCGGTGTCCATCTCGAAGATCGCGCCATAGCTGCCAGGACCGTCGACGACGTCAGCCGGCGCCACGTCCGCGGGCCCTGTCGTCGTTGTCGTCATCGTCGTCGTGGCCGCCATGCCCGCAACCTGCGACGTCGTCGGCACCTCCTGCACCGGCTCGTGCCCCTCGGCCGTCCAGCCCGTCGGCTGCGGTGCGCGGAACACCTGCTCACCCGCCTCGTCCTCGGCCACGAACCCGCCGCTCTCGGCAGCCAGCCGCAGCCCGCCGGACACCTCCACCCGGAAGTCCAGTTCCACCAGCCCGGGGTTGGCCGCCGACTCGGCGTCATCCACCGTGATCACCTCACGGATCCCGGTCCCGTCGCCGTTCGGCCTGACCGTCAGCTCGATCCCCGGATCGCCGAACAGCGCCGGGTACCTGACGCGGTCGCCCTCGACCACCGGCTCGGTCAGCTCGAACGGCACGTCGAACTCCAGCTCGTGCCCGTCTCGCTCCAGCACCGCCAAGGGCGCATCCGGGTCGGCGCCCGCCGCACCCGGGTCCGCGAACGAGATCTCGGCCAGCCCTGGCGCGGCCACCTCCAGGCGGCCGTCCTCGCCCGGGACGATCGACGTGTCCACGTCCGTCCATCCGCCGTCGGCCGTACGCGACCGGACCGCGGCGGCGGAGATCTCCTCGCGAACCAGCTCGTCGACGGTGCCGTACGCGGTCGTGTACTCGGTGCGATCCGCCAGGGACTCGATCTCGTGCCCGCACGCCTTCGCGCGGTCCCACGCGGCCGGCAGATCAGCGGCCGGCTCGTCGCACGGCACATCGGCCGCCACGCCCTCGGCGTCCGCCGCGAGCACCTGCCCGAGGGACTTCCCCGTCAGCGGCTCCACCGCCGCCGCGCCACCGGCCACGAGCACCAGCGCCAGCAACCCGGCGACCGCCGCACCCCCGCGTGTCCGCAGCTTGTCCGACACACGCGTCCAGCCCGACCGCACCCGCGCAGCCGCACCGCCTGCCAGCGACCCTGATGACACTGTCTCTCCCACGCATCGAGAAGTTTCGTACGGCCGCCCACCTCCGCGGACAGACCAGCACGGAACCTAGCAGGACAGACGAACTTCTCATGACAAAAATGGGTGAAAGCGGCGCTATTTCATCCACTTCAGGGCAAGATTTCACCCACGCCGCGGCGGCGCCGTCGACTCCCGGAGGATCAGATCCGTCGACAGGTTGAGCCGGGGGACCGCCGGGACGCGGCCCGCGGCCATCTCGAAGACCATCCGGGTGGCGGCCGCCCCCATCTCCGTGAGCGGCTGGCGGACCGTCGTGAGGGGCGGGCCCACCCAGGAGGCGAGCGGGAGGTCGTCGTACCCCACCACGGACAGGTCGCGCGGCACGCTCAGGCCCAGCTCGTGCGCGGCCCGCAGCACGCCGATGGCCTGCATGTCCGACCCGGCGAAGATCGCCGTCGGGCGGTCCGGCACCGACAGCATCCGCAGCCCGTGCTCGTACCCGGCTTCCACGTAGAAGTTCCCGTTCGCCAGGAGCGACGGGTCGTGGGCCACGCCGGCCTCCTCGTGGGCGGACCGGAACCCGTCCACCCGCGCCCGGCTGCACAGCATGTCGACCGGCCCGGAGATGCAGCTGATCCGCCGGTGCCCCAGACCCAGCAGGTGCCGCGTGGCGAGCAGTCCGCCGTTCCAGTTGTCGGAGCCCACCGACGGGACGTCGGCCGGAGGTTCGCCGTCGGTGTCGATCACGACGTAGGGGATCGAGCGCCGATCGAGCTGCTGGTGCTGGGCGGCGGTCAGGTTGGCCGCGACGAGCAGGACGCCGAGGGGCGGGCGCGTCATGGTCGTGTCGAGCCAGTCCTGCGGGGGACGGTGCTCGCCCCCGAGCTCGGACAGGATCACGCTGACGCGGTGCGACGCGGCGGCGACCTCGACGCCGCGGATGATCTCCATCGACCACGCCGACCCCAGCCGGTGGAAGACCAGGTCGATCAGGCCGGACGCGATCGGCGCGGACACCGCCCGACGACGGCGGTACTGGTGCTTCTCGAGCGCCGCCTCCACCCGGGCGCGGGTCGCGGCGGCCACGTCGGCCCGCCCGTTCAGCACCTTCGAGACGGTCGGCACGGACACCCCGACCTCGCGGGCGATGGTGGCGATCGTCGGACCACCCGCGCCCGGCTTCGCCGTCGTCCCGGAGTCTGCTCGTGCCATCTCGGGCGGCACCTCTCTCGAAAATGAGTTCCCGCAACTTTCGACTCGACGGTACACCAACCGCCGACGCCGCGACGCGGCCTCCTGGCACGTCCTTTGCCAGAGCGATGCCGGATCGTGACCAGGGGCAGCGAGACCGACTCTTGACTCGGCAACCGCGATCCCCCTAATGTCCCGACCACTACCTTTTGCTATCGGCACAGAAGCCGATAGTTTCGAAAAACGTTATCCACGAGGGTGTGGGTGCGGCCTCGGGGCGCACACGTCACGTCGTCGTGACCGGAGGGATCGATGGCACCAGATACGGGGACGGTCGAGGCCGCGCCGCCGGCCCGCGGAGAGGATCCGCCGTCCGGCGCTCCGGCCGCGGTGGCCGGCGGTGGCTCACCCCCGCCACAGCAACTGCGGAACAAGAACACCTGGGCCAGAGCACTGCGCAGGGACTGGCGGCTCTACACCTTCCTGATCCTGCCGATCATCTACCTGCTCATCTTCCGGTACACGCCCATGGCGGGGAACATGGTGGCGTTCCGCCGGTTCCGGCCGGGCGGCTCGATGTTCGGGGACGAGTGGGTCGGGCTCTACTACTTCCAGGCGTTCATCCAGGACCCGAAGTTCTGGGAGGTGTTCCTGAACACGGTGATCCTCGGGGCGCTGACCCTGGTGGTCGTCTTCCCACTGCCGATCGCACTGGCGCTGATGCTCAACGAGCTCCGGTCGCGGCGGTTCAAGAAGTTCGCGCAGACCGTCACCTACCTGCCGCACTTCATGTCGATGGTCATCGTGGCGGGCTTCGTCTTCGAGCTCACCGCGATCAACGGCACGATCAACCAGGTCATCTCCGGGCTCGGCAGCGACTCGATCCCCTTCATGCAGAAGGCCGAGTGGTTCCGGCAGATCTACGTGTCCTCGGAGATCTGGCAGACGGTCGGCTTCGGCACCATCCTCTACCTCGCCGCGCTCACCACGATCGACGACCAGCTCTACGAGGCCGCCCGGATCGACGGCGCCAACCGCTGGCAGCAGACCTGGCACATCACGCTGCCCGGCATCCGTCCCACGATCGTCGTGCTGCTCATCCTGAACATCGGCACGTTCATGGCCGTCGGCTTCGAGAAGGTGCTGCTGCTGTACAACCCGCTGACGTATCCGACGGCGGACGTCATCGCCACCTACCTGTACCGCGTGGGTATCAACAGCGGGTCGTTCTCCTACGCGGCCGCCATCGGCCTCTTCGAAGCCGTCATCGGCCTGACCCTTGTCCTGTCCGCGAACGTGATCGCGAAGCGCACGGTTGGAGCTTCCCTGTGGTGACCACCGACGTCCCCGACATCTCCCGCGTCCGGGACGTTCCCCGGACCGTCAAGGACACCGCGAGCTACACGGTCTTCCGGGTCGTCAACGCCATTGTGCTCGTCATCATCTGCGCGGTCACCCTGTACCCGTTCGTGAACCTGGCCGCGAAGGCGTTCAGCTCGCAGGGCTACATCATGGCCGGGCAGGTGAACCTCTGGCCGCGCGGCTTCAACCTGACCACCCTCGAATGGCTGGCGCAGCAGGAGCGCTTCTGGACCGGGTACGGCAACACGATCATCCAGACGGTCGGCGGGACGACGATCGCGATGGTGCTGACCACCACCATGGCCTACGCCCTGGCGAAGAAGCACCTCAAGGGACGCGGCATCGTGATCGCGATGGTCGTGGTCACCATGTTCTTCAACGGTGGCCTGATCCCCAACTACCTGCTGATCACGAACCTCGGGTTCAAGAACACGGTCTGGGCGATCATCATCCCGAACGCCATCAGCGCGTTCAACCTCCTGGTGATGAAGGCCTTCTTCGAGAACTTCCCCAGCGAGCTGGAGGAGGCGGCGGCCATCGACGGGATGACCACCTACGGCATCTTCTTCCGGATCGTGCTGCCCCTGTCCAAGGCGGTCATCGCGACGATGATCCTGTTCTACGCCGTCTTCTTCTGGAACTCGTGGTTCCCCGCGATGCTCTACCTCAGCGACGCGGACCTGCAGCCCGTCACGCTCTACCTGCGCAACCTCCTGGCGGGAGCCTCGGGTGCCGGCCGGGAAGCCGGCATGGAGGAGGTCCAGATCGGATCGAACCTCAAGGCCGTGACGATGCTGCTGACGGTCGTCCCGATCATCGCCGTCTACCCGTTCGTCCAGAAGTACTTCGTGACGGGCGTGATGCTCGGCTCCGTCAAGGGCTGAGGCGCCGGACGAGCACGGCCGCCCGGCGCCGTCCATGGCCGCCCGGCGCCGTCGTCGGGCATCCGCCACCACATCGGCCACCACACGGACCACCACGACCTTCACCGACAGAAAACGATTCACCTGCGAGCGTCACGAACGACGTCGTTCAGAACCGGAGGAGAGCAATGAGGATCACACGGAACAAGGCCGTCGCGGCGTCCGCCGCGGCCGCCCTGAGCGTCACGCTCACGGCGTGCGGCGGGGGAGGCACCGACGACGACCCCAACGGCGAGCTCGACCTGGAGTCGCAGGTCGGCTACATGGAGGACTTCGACGCCGGGACCACGTTCCAGGCGACGGAGCCGGTGCAGTTCGGCCTGCTGTACCGCGACCACCCGAACTACCCGTTCCAGGACGACTGGCCGATCCTCCAGCACCTGGAGGAGAACCAGAACGTCACGTTCGACTTCGAGAACGTGCCGCTCGAGGACATGCAGCAGCGGCGCTCCGTGCTCATCGCGTCGGGTGAGGCCCCGGAGATCATGCCCGTGACGTACCCGGGGAACGAGTCGCAGTTCGTCAGCGGCGGCGCGCTCCTGCCGATCTCGGACTACGTGCAGTACATGCCGAACTTCCAGCAGAAGATCGAGGAGTGGGGCCTGCAGGCGGAGGTCGACTCCCAGAAGCAGGAGGACGGCAAGTACTACATGATCCCGGGCATCCACGAGGTCACCATCCCGGGCGCGTACACCGTGGCGATCCGGAAGGACCTGTGGGACGACGCCGGCCTCGACCACCCGGCCACCTGGGACGAGTTCGCCGACCAGCTGCGGACCATCAAGGAGGAGAACCCGGACCTCGACTACCCGATGACGGACCGCTGGTCCATCAACGGGCCCATCGAGGCGACCATCTCGGCCGCGGCCCCGAACTTCGGCACGGTCGCGGGCTGGGGCTACGGCGCCGGCCTGCAGTGGAACCAGGACGAGGGCGTGTACGAGTACGCGGGCGGGTCCGACGAGTACCGCGACCTGGTGGGCTACTTCGCCGGCCTGGTCGCCGACGGCCTGCTGGACCCCGAGGCGCTCACGCAGGAGGACGATCAGGCCGAGCAGAAGTTCGCGTCCGGCCAGGCCGCCGCCATCGGCTCCAACGACCAGGTGATCCTGGAGTACCGCGACGCCTTCGAGGAGATCGGCGACGACACGTCCGAGATCGAGTTGCTCACCGTCCCGGGCGGACCGGCGGGCGACTACATCGCCGGCGGCACCCGCCGCGAGTCCGGTCTGATGTTCTCGGCGCAGGCCGCGGAGTCCGACCACTTCCTGGCGATGCTGCAGTTCGTCGACTGGCTGTACTACTCGGACGAGGGCCTGGAGTTCGCCAAGTGGGGCGTCGAGGGCGAGACCTTCGAGCGCGACGGCGACGAGCGCGTCCTGCTCGACGACGTCACCTGGGGCGCCTTGAACGCCGGCGCTCCCAAGCTGCTGAACAGCGACTTCGGCTACTACAACGGTGTCTGGTCGCTGGCCCACGGCTCCACCGAGGACCTCGACATGTCGATGCGCAGCGACGAGGCGGTGGAGTACCTCGACAGCATGAACGCCACGAAGGAGGAGCTGGAGATCCCGCCCGCCGTCGCTTACGACGAGCTCGAGCAGGAGCAGGCCGGCCTGCAGCAGACCACGCTGCAGGACATGACGTTCCAGGCCACCGCCCAGTTCATCCTCGGTGACCGCTCGATGGACGACTGGGACGCCTTCGTCTCGGAGCTCGAGGGCGCGGGCATGCAGGAATACGTGGACCGCGCGAACGCGGCGGCGGGCGTGACGGAGTAGCCGGCGCGGGTCAGGTGCGGTCGGTCTGTTGTCGTGTGGTCGGTCCGATGTCGCGAAGTCGGTTCCCCGGGGGACCGATCACACGACATCGGACCGACCACACGACAACAGACCGACCGCAGCGCCCAGCACCCGGGCAGCGGCTTGCTGGCATGCCGTTGCCTCGGCACCGAACCCGGCAGCCAGCCTGAGAACCGACCTGAGGAGACCTATTCGTGAACCGCACTGTCGTGCCCGCCGGGCCCATCGGCATCCTCGGCGACGCCTGGCGGGCGTGCGTCGGGACCGGGCGTTTCAACCTCGCCCTGCGCCAGGACTACCAGGAGTCCCTCGCCCTGGTGCAGCGCGAGATCGGGTTCCGGCACATCCGCGGGCACGGCCTGTTGTCCGACGACGCCGGCGTCCACCGCCCCTACGACGTGGCGGGCCACCGCGGCACCCGCTACGCGTTCACGTACGTGGACCAGGTGGTCGACGCGTATCTGGGCCTCGGCATCAAGCCCTTCCTGGAACTCGGGTTCATGCCGGACGCGCTGGCGTCCGCACCGGACACCGTGTTCTGGTGGCGGGGCAACATCACCCCGCCGCGCGACCACGCCGCCTGGGCCCGGCTCGTGCAGGCGGTGCTGCGGCACCTCGTCGACCGCTACGGTCTCGACGAGGTCCGCACCTGGCCGATCGAGGTGTGGAACGAGCCCAACCTCGACGTGTTCTGGAAGGACGCGGACCGGGACGCCTACTTCCGCCTCTACGAGGTGACGGCGCGCGCCGTCAAGGACGTGGACGCGTCCCTGCCGGTCGGCGGGCCGGTCCTCTCCCCCGGCGCCGACGACTGGTGGCAGCCGTTCGCCGAATTCGTCACGTCCCGCGACGTGCCCATCGACTTCACCTCGTTCCACGCCTACGCCACGGGGCCCGCCGAGCACGTGCCGTTCGGCGTCTACCAGACGATCAAGCCGCCCCAGAACCTGCTCGACCAGTTCGCCCGGCCCAAGGAGCTGCTCGCCGGCACCCCGCTGGCGGACCTCCCGTCGCACGTCTCGGAGTTCAACTCGTCCTACCGGCCCGACAACCCGATCCACGACACCGCCTACAACGCTGCCTACCTCGCACCCGTTCTCGCCGGGGGCGGCGACCTCGTCGACTCGTTCTCCTACTGGACGTTCAGCGACGTCTTCGAGGAGATCGGCATCCCGGCCGGGATCTTCCACGGCGGCTTCGGCATGCTCACCCACCGCCAGATCAAGAAGCCCACCTATCACCTGTACGCCTTCATGGCGCGCATGGGACCCGAGGTGCTGGCCCGGGGCGTGGATCACCTCGTCACGCGAGACCCCTCGTCGGGCCGGACGACAGTCCTCGCCTGGCAGCCCGTGCACGGCTCGGACGGCCCGGACGAGCCGGACCGGCACGAGGTGCGGCTCAGCGTCCCGGTCGTCCCGGTCCTGTCGCCGACGACGGCGGTCGCGGGCGAGGGCACGGGCGCGGGCGCGGGCGCGGGCGCGGGCGCGGGCGCGGGCGCGGACACGCTCGCAGGCGCGGACACGCTGACGGGCGTGTCTCCGACGGTGGGCCCGGCCGGCGGCACTTCGGACGCCACTACGCCGGGCTCCGCGAACGGCTCCGCCGCAGGTTCGGCCGCCGATTCCGCCACGAGAGCCGCCCGAGCCTTCCTCCTGCGCCACGACGTCGACGTCGAGCAGGGCAACGCGTGGCACGCCTGGGGCGAGATGGGCCGCCCGGCTTCGCCGTCGTCCCGGCAGCTCGACCTGCTGCGCGAGACCGCCGAGCCCCGCCGTCGCGCGTCGTCGGCCCCGGTCCTGCCCGGGCACGACGGCGTCGGCCGCGTCGACCTCGACCTGACGCTCGGCAGGCACGGCGTGGCCCTCGTGGAGATCGACCCGGTCCGCGACGAGACCCCACCCTGGCTCGACGACGCCCGCATCCTGGGGAGGTGACGCGCATGACGGCTCGTGTCCCGGCCACCACCAAGATCCTGTACGGCGGCGACTACAACCCCGAGCAGTGGCCGCGCGACGTCTGGGAGGAGGACTACGCCGCGTTCGGCAAGGCCGCGATCGACACGGTGACCCTGAACGTGTTCGCGTGGTCCCACCTGCAGCCCGAGGAGGACACCTACGACTTCTCCCGGCTCGACGCGATCGTGGAGCGGGCGGTCGGCGCCGGCGCGACCATCGTCCTGGCCACGGCCACCGGCGCGCTGCCGCCGTGGCTCGCGCAACGCCACCCCGAGGTGAACCGCACCGACTTCGAGGGCCGGCGGCACGTCTACGGGCAGCGGCACAACGCGTGCCCGTCGTCGCCGGTGTTCCGGCGGCTCTCGGAGGCCCTCGCGGACCGGATCGCCGAGCGGTACACCGGCACCCCCGGCCTCGTGGCCTGGCACGTCGGCAACGAGTACGGCGGCGCCTGCTACTGCGAGAACTGCGCTGCCGGCTTCCGGGGCTGGCTCCGTGAGCGGTACGGCACACTGGACCGGCTGAACGCGGCGTGGAACACCATGTTCTGGTCGCACCTGTTCAGCGACTGGGAGCAGATCGTCCCGCCGAGCGCGCTGTCGGAGCACTGGCGCGGGCCGGACCACACGGCGTTCCAGGGCATCACCCTCGACTACCTGCGGTTCATGTCCGACGCCATGCTCCGCAACTTCCGCGACGAGAAGGCCGCGATCCGCCGGCACGACCCGGACACGCCGGTGACCACGAACTTCATGGGGATGTTCCGCCCGATCGACTACCACCGGTGGGCCGCGGACCTCGACTTCGCGTCCTGGGACAACTACCCGCCCGGGCCCCGCGAGCACGCGCGGATGGCGTTCGCGCACGACCTGATGCGCGGCCTCAAGGGCGGCGCCCCGTTCTGGGTCATGGAGCAGACGCCGACCATCACGGCCTCCCGGGACGTGAACCCGGTCAAGCGGCCGGGCGTGCTGCGGCTGTGGTCATGGCAGGCGGTGGCGCACGGCGCCGACGCCGTCCTCTATTTCCAGCTGCGGCAGTCCCGCGGGGCGTGCGAGAAGTACCACGGCGCCGTCCTCGACCACGCGGGACGCACCGACACCCGGGCGTTCCGCGAGGTCGCCGAGCTGGGCCGGGAGTTCCGCGAGCTCGGCGGCGCGGTGCTCGGCGCACGCACGCCGGCCCGGGTCGCGCTGCTGTTCGACTGGGACTCGTGGTGGGCCGCCGAGATCACCGACGGGCTCAACCGGCACGTGAAGTACCCGGCCGTCGTGCTCGCGTACCACCGCGCGCTGTGGCGGGCCGGCGCCCAGCTCGACGTCGTCCCGCAGACAGCCGACCTGACCGGGTACGACGTCGTCGTCGCGCCCCTGCTGCACCTGCTGAAGGGCGACGTGGCCGAGCGGCTCGAGGCCGTCGTGGCATGCGGCGGCACGGTCCTGGCGACCTTCTGGAGCGGACGGGTCGACGAGGACGACAACGCCTTCCTCATGGACGTCCCCGGGCCGCTGGCCGGCCTCTTCGGGCTGCGGGTGGATGAGACGGACTCCGGCGAACCGGGCGCGGTCAACCCCGTCACGTTGCGCCTGCCTCCGGACGGCGGACCGCCCGGGGAGTCCGGACCGCCCGGACAGCCCGGACCGTCGCCGGCCGCGAGTGACACCGGCGGCAGCGGCGACGGCACAGGCAGCAGCCCTGACCGCGCGGATGCGGGCGGTCGCGGCGACGTCGTCGTCGACGGCACGCTCGTCTTCGAGCTGATCGTGGCCGACGGCGCCGAGCCCGTCGGCACGTACGGGGCCGACTTCTACGCGGGCACCCCCGCCGTGACGCGGCATCGCCCGGACGGCGTCGGTGGCGAGGCCTGGTACGTCGGCACGGCGCTGGACGACGACGGTGTCGGCTGGGTCGTACGCCGGGCGCTCGAACGGCACGGGCTCGTGGGCCCGTACGCGTCCTGGCCGGACGTCGAGCTCACGGTCCGGGAGCGGGACGGCGAACGCTGGTCGTTCGTGCTCAACCACGGGACGGGCGAGGTCGAGGTCCCGGCGCACGCGTCGGGTACCGACCTCCTCACGGGGCGGCAGGTCGTCCGTGGCGAGACGCTCCTGCTCGCGCCCAACGAGGTGGTGCTCCTGCGCGAGAGCGAGGAGGGCGACGCGGACGGGGGGCGTGATCGGGGGACGGGTTGATGGCCGACGTCAGCCACGAGGGGCCACGGACCGGTGGTTCGCAGCGACCACAGGGGCCACGGACCGGTGGTTCGCGCCGGCCACGAGGGCGTCGCACCCGGGGATTGATGACAGTTCGATCACGTGCGGTTCCATCTCGATAACGTGCCCCGGATCGCCGAGTCTCCCATCGGCATATCGGGCTATCGTGCACGAAAGTTGCGACTGAGGGGATGGGATCAGGGGGATATGACCGGGGAAGGGGACCGGCGACCACCGCCGGAGACGAAATTCGGTACCGGAGTGCTCTCGCGCGTGACGAATGCCGTCTACTGGTATCTCGTCACGGGCGCTCTGATGCTCCTGGCGGCGCTGCCGAGCGCCGTGCCGATCCAGTTCCTGGAGAGCTCGCCGGGCAACGCCCCGGTCCTCGCGCTGTTCCTGGCGCCGCTGGCACCGGCGTTCGCCGCCAGCCTGTTCGCGCTGCGCGACCGGGAGCGCGCCGATGCGCTGACGCCGGCCCGCTCGTTCTTCCGGGGCTACCGGCTGAACTGGGCGGACGCGCTGCGGATGGCGATCCCCGGGCTGATCTTCGTGGCGATCGGCGGGCTGGGGGCCGGCGTCGTCGGCGACGGCGGAGCGCTGGCCGGGGACGGCGTGAGCATTCTCGCGGCCGTGCCCGAGGTGTACCTGGGGATGCTGATCGTGATCGGCGCCGTCGTGGCGCTCTGGACGATGAACGCGATGGTCATCGCGGCCCTCTTCAGCTTCCGCGTCCAGGACGTCGCCCGGCTCGCGGCCTACTACCTGTTCGCGCGATGGCGTGTCACGCTGGGCGGGCTGTCGCTGATCGTGCTCGCGGCGGCGATCCTGCTGCTGGCGGGGGACCTCGCGTTCGGCATCGTCGCGGTGCTCTGGACGGGGGCCGTGCTGCGGAACCACCAGGCGCTGACGCGCGACGTCGAGGAGAGGTTCACGGCGACCCCGGCCGAGTGAGCCGGCCGTCGGGCAGGGCTCCTGGTGTCATGCCCGGCCACGCTCGGGCAATTTGCGCCGATGTTGACGCCTGGGATGTCTCTTCTTTACGAGATGTGGCATCTTTGGGCCCATGGCACAGGCGCAGGGGGTCAGCCTCACGTACCGCTACCTGCGGGTGGGGATCGTCTCGATGGTGCTGGCGCTGTTCGCGGCGCTGGCGCTGCAGATCTCGGCGGACCACGCGGTCGCCGGACCGGGCGAGGAATGGTGGTTGAGCGCGATCAGCGCCTACTTCTACACGCCCGTGCAGAGCATCCTTGTTGGGGTGCAGGTCGCCGTCGGGGTGTGCCTCATCGCGATCAAGGGCCGCGCCGGCGGCGAGGACGTGCTGCTGAACTTCGCCGGCATGCTGGCCTTCCTGGCGGCGGTGGTGCCCACTCCGCTCCGGCCCGACAGGTGCGCCGACGAGCCGTACTGCCTGGAGGTGCCCGAGCGCGTGGCGAACAACGTCGGGGCCCTGCTGATCGCCGGGTTCGCCGTGCTCGTGCTGGCAACCTGGCTACGTCGTCGTGAGCAGGTGCGCCGCGACGGCTGGGGCCTGTGGGCGGCCTGGATCGCCTGGGCCGTCGTCGTCGGAACGCATCTGGCGTGGCCGGACGCGTTCCTGTCCCGGGCCCACTACGTCGCCGCGGTACTGCTGTTCCTGTGCCTGGTCGCCGTCGCCTGGGTGAACGGACGCGACGCGGCGGTGACGAGCGGGCCGGGCGAACGGGTCCGCGGCCTGAGCCCCGCGGGCTACCGCAGGTCCTATCGGGTCATTGCGGCCGCGATGCTGACGGTGCTGGTCGTCGCGCTCGGCACGCACTTCGGTTCCCAGGCGCTGGGCTGGGCACTCCCGACGCAGGCGGTGTTCGTGGTGGAGGCGCTGCTGCTGACGCTCTTCGCGATCTTCTGGGTGCTGCAGACGATCGAATTCTGGGAGATCGGCCTCCCGGCGAAGGCGCGAGACCTGGCCTAGTGGCGCCTGCGGCCGGGCCGGGACAGGCCGGGCTGAGCCGAGCTGGCCCCGGCCGGGATCTTCCGACGAGGACGGCGTAGCCGCTGATCGGAGCAGTCCGTCAGCGAGCACGTCGCCCTCGCCAGAAGGTCGCTGTCCGCGGAGGGCCGACTGGGGGAGCGGACGCTCGACCACCACGCTGTTCCCAGCCGCGAGCTCCTACAGCCGTTGACGCCAGCGTTCGAGGATTGTCGCGATCTTCGGTACGTCGCGCTGCACGCCATCGGCGACCGACATGATCAAGTCATAGATGTCGTCGTGCGGCGGATCGAAGTAGTGGTCGTTGAGCTCGTAGAACGTCGCCACAGCTATGAGCCCGAGACGCTTGTTCCCGTCGATCAGCGCATGATTGTTCACCACCGAGTCGAGGAGAGCAGCCGCCTTGAGATCGAGTGAAGGGTATGCCTCTACGCCCATCATCGAGGCGGCCGGACGCGAGACGGCGGAGTCCAGAAGACCTGGATCGCGAATCTCGACCGCTCGGTCCAGGAAGTGCTCGGCGATCCGAAGCAACTCGGGCGACGTGAGGTACCGGGTCGTCACTTCAGACGGTCCAGGACAGGGCCGAACCTGTCGACCGCTCTTGTCACGATGTCCTCGAAACGGGCACGCTCGTTCGTGAACTGCTCAATGGCCTGGCGGGCGGCTTCCTGCTTGGAGATGCCGAGCTGCGCGGCCGTGTCGGTGAGGGCCTTGTCCTCGGCCTCGGTGAGTCGGAGAGTCATGGCCATGATCATGCCTTCCCTAGATGCATAGCGCACGCCGAACGATGTGCTACCACGATGATACCGCCGAATTGGTAGCACCGTGATACCACAAGGGGCGCCGAGGATCTCTCCCCGGCGCCCCTTGGGCTCAGCAGTGGCTATCGCCTCACGCGCCCGCGATCATCTCGCCCGACGGCGGGAGGTCACGCGGCGCCAGGCCCGCGCCGGCCGGAACCGACTGGGTCTCCGCCTCCGCCGGCTTGCGCCGGCGTCCGCGGGTCACGCCCTTGAACGTGAACTCGCCGAGGATGCCCTCGCCCTGGCCGTCGATCTGCACGGTCTGGCCGGGCTTGATCTCGCCGAACAGGATCTTCTCGGACAGCGTGTCCTCGATCTCCCGCTGGATCGCCCGCTTGAGGGGCCGCGCACCGAGCACCGGGTCGTACCCCTTCTCGGCGAGCAGCTTCTTGGCCGCCGGGGTGAGCTCGATGCCCATGTCCTTGTCCCGCATGCGGTTGTCCAGCTTGGCGATCTCCAGGTCGACGATCTCGATGATCTCGTCCTGCGTGAGCTGCGGGAACACGATCGTGTCGTCGACACGGTTGAGGAACTCCGGCCGGAAGTGCTGCTTGAGCTCCTCGTTGACCTTGGACTTCATACGCTCGTACGACGTCACCAGGTCGCCACCGGCGTTGAATCCGGTCTGCACGCCCTTGGCGATGTCCCGCGTACCGAGGTTCGTGGTCATGATGATCACGGTGTTCTTGAAGTCCACGACCCGACCCTGCGAGTCGGTGAGACGCCCGTCCTCGAGCACCTGCAGCAGCGAGTTGAAGATGTCCGCGTGGGCCTTCTCCACCTCGTCGAACAGGACCACGGAGAACGGCCGGCGGCGCACCTTCTCGGTGAGCTGCCCGCCCTCGTCGTAGCCGACGTAGCCGGGCGGCGAACCGAACAGCCGCGAGACCGTGTGCTTCTCCGAGAACTCCGACATGTCGAGCTGGATGAGCGCGTCCTCGTCCCCGAAGAGGAACTCGGCGAGCGCCTTGGCCAGCTCGGTCTTTCCGACACCCGTGGGGCCGGCGAAGATGAACGAACCACCCGGACGCTTCGGGTCCTTGAGGCCCGCCCGCGTACGGCGGATGGCCTGCGACAGCGCCTTGATCGCGGTCTCCTGACCGACGACCCGCTTGTGGATCTCCTCCTCCATCTTGAGCAGCCGCGCGGACTCCTCCTCGTTGAGCTTCACCACCGGGATGCCCGTGGACATCGCCAGCACCTCGGCGATCAGCTCCTCGTCGACCTCAGCGACCGTGTCGAGGTCACCCGACTTCCAGGCCTTCTCCTTCTCGGCCCGCAGCTGGGTGAGCTGCTTCTCCTTGTCCCGGAGACCGGCAGCCTTCTCGAAGTCCTGGGCGTCGATCGCGGATTCCTTGTCCCGGCGCGCGTCGGCGATCTGCTCGTCGAGCTGCTTCAGCTCCGGCGGTGCCGTCATGCGGCGGATCCGCAGGCGGGCACCGGCCTCGTCGATCAGGTCGATCGCCTTGTCCGGCAGGAAGCGGTCGTTGATGTACCGGTCCGCGAGCGTCGCGGCCGAGGCGAGCGCCTGGTCCGTGATGGACACGCGGTGGTGGGCCTCGTAGCGGTCACGCAGACCCTTGAGGATCTCGATCGCGTGCTCCAGCGACGGCTCGGCCACCTGGATCGGCTGGAAACGGCGCTCCAGCGCCGGGTCCTTCTCGACGTACTTGCGGTACTCGTCGAGCGTGGTGGCGCCGATGGTCTGCAGTTCCCCGCGCGCGAGCATCGGCTTGAGGATCGACGCGGCGTCGATCGCGCCCTCGGCGGCACCCGCACCCACGAGGGTGTGGATCTCGTCGATGAACAGGATGATGTCGCCGCGCGTGCGGATCTCCTTGAGCACCTTCTTCAGGCGCTCCTCGAAGTCACCGCGGTAGCGCGAGCCGGCCACGAGCGCACCCAGGTCCAGCGTGTACAGCTGCTTGTCCTTGAGCGTCTCGGGCACGTCGCCGCGCACGATGTCCTGCGCCAGACCTTCGACGACCGCCGTCTTGCCGACGCCGGGCTCGCCGATCAGCACCGGGTTGTTCTTGGTACGGCGGGACAGGACCTGCATGACCCGCTCGATCTCCTGGGTCCGGCCGATCACCGGGTCCAGCTTGCCCTCGCGGCCGGCCTGGGTGAGGTTGCGCCCGAACTGGTCGAGCACCGCCGAGCCCGCGGGCTGGCCCTCCGTCGGCCCGCCGGCGGACACCGGCTCCTTGCCCTGGTAACCGGACAGCAGCTGGATCACCTGCTGGCGCACCTTGTTCAGGTCCGCACCCATCTTGGTCAGCACCTGGGCCGCCACGCCCTCGCCCTCACGGATGAGGCCGAGCAGGATGTGCTCGGTGCCGATGTAGTTGTGGCCGAGCTGCAGCGCCTCGCGCAGTGACAGCTCCAGCACCTTCTTCGCGCGTGGCGTGAACGGAATATGACCGCTCGGGGCCTGCTGACCCTCGCCAATGATCTCGGTGACCTGCGTACGCACACCGTCGAGCGAGATCCCGAGCGACTCCAGCGCCTTGGCCGCCACGCCCTCACCCTCGTGGATGAGGCCGAGGAGGATGTGCTCGGTCCCGATGTAATTGTGGTTGAGCATCCTCGCCTCTTCCTGGGCGAGGACTACGACCCGGCGGGCCCTATCCGTAAATCTCTCGAACATCATCAGCTCCTCACACGGGCGGCGTGACCGTGGTTCCCTTGCCGGGAACCCGGCGGACGACACAACCTGACTGCTGTCGACTCTATGTGCTCACAACGACACGGCGGACCCACATGTGCCCATGTTCGCCAGGGGCGTGACGCCAGGCGGCAAAGACCTCCTCAAGCGGGGCCGACACGCCGTCGTACAACAGATCGACGGCGTGTCGATCGCAGGGGATCGTTGACCACTCGCCCTCGGCACGGCAGGCTCACCCTCAACCGAGGCCAGGAGGAGCCATGCCGGACGACGCCGGCCGTACGCCCGAGTGGGAGCAGATCGTCGCGCGGTTCGCGCGCTTCTCCGGCGTCGTGGGCGAGGTGCACGACCCCCTCACCTGGGGGTTGTACCTGGTCGACGAGGAGATCACGGGCGCCGCGGACCCCGCCGACCCTACGGAGGAGCGCTTCGTGCGCGGCTACCGCACCGTGGCCGGCGAGGTCCTCGAGGTGGAGACGCTGCGGGTCGCCGCGCCCCCCGACCAGGTCGACGACATCGTGCGGGCGGCGTGCAGCGGCGCGCTCGCGGCTCCCCTGCACGCGGACATCGATCCGGACGCGACCTCGCCGGTCACGGACCCGATCGACTTCGCGGAGGCGTACCAGGACTACCGCACGGCGATGCGCGCCATCGTGGCGGAGGTCGACGAGGTCCCGAGCGGGCCGCTCGAGTTCCTGGTCGACGGCCGCCCGCGCGGCGGCACGGCCGTGACGGTGCGCGACGTCACCGCGATCTACGCGCCCGCCGCCGACCGCGCCCTCATCGTCACGGGCCCGTCCGGTCTCGTGGACCGCATCGACGTGGTGACGCGCCCGATCCGCAACCTCAAGCACGGGGACGACGGCCCGCACTTCTGACGGGCCGAGCGCGTCGGGCCGGCTACCTGCCGCCCGCCGGTTCCGCCGGATAGTCCGCGGGCTTCTTGCCGAGCTCGATCGCGATCTCGTGGCGCTGCGCCAGGACGTCGTCGCGTTCCTCGTCACGTCGGCGCAGGGCGTCCTGCTGCAGCTCGGGCGACAGGTGGTCCCAGTAGAGCGTCCCGTCGAGGTGCTGCGTCTCGTGGATGAAGGCGCGCGCCAGGAAGCCGGAACCGGTGAGCTGCACCGGGCCGCCGTCGCGGTCGACCCCGCGCACGGTCGCGGCACCGGGGCGCAGCAGCGGCTCGTAGGCGCCCGGGACGGAGAGGCAGCCCTCGTCCTCCTCGATCGGCTCGGCGTCGGGATCCGTCTCCAGCTCCGCGTTCACGACGTGGCCCACGTGCCGGTCTCCGCGCGAGTCCGTCACGTCGTAGACGAACACACGCAGGTCGGAGCCCACCTGGGTGGCGGCGAGGCCGACACCCTGGGCGACCTCCATCGTGGTGAACATGTCGTCGACGAGCCGGTTCAGC
The DNA here is from genome assembly GCF_054782975.1 of Myceligenerans halotolerans. Taxonomy (NCBI): domain Bacteria; kingdom Bacillati; phylum Actinomycetota; class Actinomycetes; order Micrococcales; family Promicromonosporaceae; genus Myceligenerans; species Myceligenerans halotolerans. Next base: position 10,793 of record NZ_BAAGRL010000058.1, on the reverse strand, counting down.
TCGGGCGTGGAGAACTCGGTGACCTTGCGGGTCGGGGCGTGCAGCACCGGCTCGCCGATCTCCGTGATCCGCAGGACGCGGCCGCGGCGTGCCTCGGGGACCTGGGCGGGGTAGTCGTCGACGGGCTCGCCGAGCAGATAGGTGACGGGCTTGCGTCGTCCGAAGCTCCACATGGAGAACGAGCGTAGTCGGCCCGGGCGCTGCCGAAAGTCGGCTCGCCATGAGCTTGCCTGCGGAGCAGGAGCTTGCTTACACCGCACCGCCCCTTGGCGTAAGCAATCTCCTGCTCCGCAGGCAACCTCATGGCAGCCGGGCCGCGGCCTGCTCGCTCCGGTGGGTGCGGCGGATCACGAGCGACATGAGCGCCGCCCCCGCGCACAGCACTCCCGCGCCGTACCAGACCAGGTCGTAGGAGCCGGTGGTGTCGCGGACCAGGCCGCCCAGCCAGGTGACGACGCCCGCCCCTACCTGGTGGGACGCCAGCACCCAGCCGAACACGACGGGTGCCTCCTCGCCGTAGATCTCCCGGCACAGCGCCAGGGTGGGCGGCACGGTGGCGACCCAGTCCAGCCCGTAGAACACGATGAAGAGGATCATCGGCGGCTCGACCTGCGGCGCCATGAGCGTCGGCAGGAACAGGAGGGCGACCCCGCGCAGCGTGTAGTACACGCCGAGCAGCACGCGCGGGGAGAAGCGGTCGGTGAGCCAGCCGGAGCCGATGGTCCCGATGATGTCGACGACGCCGATCACGGCCAGCAGCGAGGCCGCCACCGTGATGGGCATCCCGTGGTCGTGCGCGGACGGCACGAAGTGGGTGCGCACCAGACCGTTCGTTGTCGCACCGCAGATCGCGAACGCCCCTGCGAGCAGCCAGAACACGGGGGTCCGCGCGGCTCGCAGGAGCGCGGCGACCGCACGCCGGGCGGCGCCGCGCCGGGGCGGCGGCTTCGGCACGAACTCGTCGCTCCCGTAGGGGGCGAGGCCGACGTCGGCCGGGTGGTCGCGCAGCAGGAGCAGCACCAGCGGCATGACCAGGGCGCAGGAGAGCGCCACGACGATCGACGCCGCCCGCCAGCCCTGGTTCTCGACCATCCAGGCGAGCAGCGGCAGGAAGACGAGCTGGCCCGACGCCGTCGCGGCCGTGAGCACGCCACTGACCAGCCCTCGGTGTCTCACGAACCACCGCTGGGTGACGGTCGCCGTGAACGCCAGGGCGAGCGAGCCGCTGCCGAGGCCCACCATAACGCCCCAGGTCAGGACGAAGTGCCACGGCTCGGTCATCCAGATCGTGGAAAACGCGCCGAGCGCGATGACCGCGAGCGCCACCGCAACCACGGGCTGGATCCCGAAGCGGTCCATGAGCGCGGCGGCGAACGGCGCCATGATCCCGTACAGCACGAGCTGGATCGAGAGGCCCACGCCGATCACTGAGCGGGACCAGCCGAGCTCGTGGTGCAGGGGCTCGATCAGGAGCCCCGGTGCCGCCGCGAAGGCCGCCGCGCCCAGGATCGTGAGAAAGCTGACCAGGGCGACCCACCAGGCGGGGTGGATCCGCGGCGTGGCACGTGGCGGACGGGGTGGCCGGCCCGGCGGGTCCGGCTGTGCGGCCGGAGCCGGAGTGTCGGTCTGCGTCATGAGCTCAGCCTGCGGTGGGGTCGGCACCCGGGCCAGTGGCCTGATGGTCGATTATCAATAGGATCGGGCCATGGTGATTCGACAGTTTCCCGGTGCCCGTGAATCCGGTGCCCGGCCCTCGGCCACGCGCCCGCACCGCGTCGTGGTGCTGATCACCGACGGCTTCATTCCGTTCGAGCTGGGCATCCCGCACCGCATCTTCGGTATCGCCCGCACGCTGGACGGTCACGAGCCGCTCTACGAGGTCATCACGTGCACGACGCGCGAGCCCCGGGCCGTCCGGTCGGACTCGGACGTGACGGTGCTTGTAGATCACGGACCGGAGGCGCTCGAGTCCGCCGACACCGTCGTCGTCCCGGCCGTCAAGGAGCACAGCACGGTGTTCACGAACGGGGTCACGACCCCCGACATGGCGGAAGCGCTCGGCCGGATCCGGCCGGGGACGCGGATCGTCTCGATCTGCACGGGGGCGCTCCAGCTCGCGGGAGCGGGCCTGCTCGACGGCCGGGCCGCCACCACGCACTGGCACTACACGGACCTCATGCGGCAGCTGCATCCCCAGATCCGGGTGAACCCGGACGTGCTGTACGTCGACGACGGCGACGTGCTCACCTCGGCGGGCGTCGCCGCCGGCATCGATCTCTGCCTGTACCTGCTGCGCCGCGACCACGGAACGGCGATCGCGCACGACGTCGCCCGGCGCACCGTGGTGCCCCCGCACCGCGACGGCGGGCAGGCACAGTACGTCGAACGCCCCGTGCCCGACGCCGACGGGCCGGGCACCGCGGCCACCCGCGCCTGGGCCGTGGAACGCCTGCACGAGCCGATCACGCTCGCGGGAATGGCCGAGCACGCCGCGATGTCGGTCCGGACCTTCACGCGCAGATTCCGCGAGGAGACGGGCGAGAGCCCCGGGCAGTGGCTCGTCCGCCGCCGGGTGGACCTGGCCCGCCGCCTCCTGGAGGACACGGACCTCACCGTCGAGCAGATCGCCACGCGCTGCGGCTTCGGCACGGCCCAATCCCTCCGGGCCCACATGCAGACAACCCTGGGCGTGACTCCGACCCAATACCGCCGCACATTCCGCATGGCGGCATAGGCGATCGCACGGGTAGGCGATGCGGTCGGTCCGACGACGCAGCCAGAGCCGTCCCGCCCAACCGACAACGGGCCCGCAGGCCCCACCGGACGCGGGCGCTCACCCATTTGGAACGGGCCCGTCCAACAAAGCCCAGCCCCCACCACGGGGTCCGGGGCAGAGCCCCGGGGCGCGGGGCGGGGGCTCCGCCCCCACAAGAAACAAGCGGGACAGCCAGGCCTACGTAGTAGGCACAGCTGTCCCGCTGTCGGGGGCGTGGGGGCTCCGCCCCCACAAAAAACAAGCGAGACAGCCCGGCCCACGTCGTAGGCACAGCTGTCCCGCTGTTGAGAGCCGCCTGACAGAATCGAACTGTCGACCTGTTCATTACGAGTGAACCGCTCTACCGACTGAGCTAAGGCGGCGCTGCTTCCCGGTGGAGAACCACCCGGCAGCGGCCCCAACAGTACCTGACGTCGGCGGAAGTCTCCAAAGCGAATCGGATGTGATCTACGCCGATCTGTTCACCACGAGTGAACCGCTCCGCCGGAAGTCCCAGCGCGCCTCCCCGATGCTCACCACGACCGCCGTCGGACGTGGCATGAGAGGTCACGCGGAGCAGGCCGCCGCCCGGGCTCGCGGCCTCGCAGTGCGACCTCAGCAGGTCAGTTCGCTGTCCGGGACCGTGCCGTCCACGAGGTAGTCCTCCACGGCGCCGCTGATGCACTCGTTGGAGCGGCCGTAGGCCGTGTGGCCCTCGCCCTCGTAGGTGACGAGGAAGCCCGAGTCGAGCGTGTCGGCGAGCGCCTCGGACCAGCGGTACGGGGTCGCGGGGTCGTTGGTGGTGCCGATCACCATGATCGGTGCCGCGCCCTTCGCTTCGAGGTCGAACTCCTGCTCGGCGGCGGGGTACGGCCAGTCCGCGCAGTCGACGCCCGAGAAGCCGAAGGACTCGCCGAGCGTGGGCGCCTCCGCGACGATCTCCGCGGCGAGCTTCTTCATCTCCTCCAGGTCCTCGGTGGCGCGGCCGTCGGCGCAGTTGATCGCGCGGAAGGCTTCTTCGCCGTTGGAGTTGAAGCTGCCGTCGGGGTTCCGGTCGTTGTAGCTGTCCGCGAGCAGCAGGAGCGTGTCGCCCTTGCCCTCCCAGAAGACCTCGCGCAGCGCCGTGGTCAGGTACGTCCAGTTGACCTCGTCGTACAGCGGCATGGCGACGCCGTAGAACGCGAGCTTCTTGGTCACCGTCCGGCCCGATGTCGTCGCGATGGGGTGCGCTGCGGCGTCGTTGACCATCGCTCTGATCTGCTGCAGCCCGACCTCGACCGAGCCTCCGAGCGGGCACTCGGTTCCGGCGATGCAGTCCTCGACGTAGGCCCGCAGGGCGTTCTCGAAGCCGACGGCCTGCTCCGCGGCCACCTCGTCGGGAGTGAGTGTGGTGTCGATGGCGCCGTCGAGCACCAGCCGGCCGGCGTTGCCCGGGAACAGTCCGGCGTACGTGGCGCCGAGCTGCGTGCCGTAGGAGTAGCCGAGGTAGTTCAGTTTCTCGTCGCCCAGCACGGCGCGCATCATGTCCATGTCGCGGGCCGCGCTCTGCGTGTCGACGTTGCCGAGCAGTTCGCCGGTGTTCTCGGCGCACGCCTGCCCCCACTGGCGGATGGCGTTGATCTTCTGGGCGATGCCGTCATCGGTGTCGGGGTAGTCGGTGGTGAGGAAGTCGTCCTTCGCGTCATCGTCCACGCAGGTCACCGGCGTGGACTGACCGACTCCGCGCGGATCGAATCCGACGATGTCGAACTCCGCGCGCAGGCGGAACCCGAAGTTGCTGGTGGATTCCACGAGCCCGATGCCGGAGGCACCCGGGCCGCCCGGGTTGACCAGGAGAGAGCCCTGCGGATCCTCGGTGGTGGCCGCCAGCTTCTTCATCGCGATCTCGATGCTGCCCGCGCCGGGATCGTGCCAGTCGAGCGGGGCATCGACGGTGGCGCATTCGAAGCCGCCGCACTCGTTCCACTCGACCGCTTGCGTGTAGAAGCCCTCGAAGCCGTCGGGCGCACCCGACGCCGCGGCAAGGCCGCCGCCCGCGCCGCTGCCGGACTTTCCCACGTCCTCGAGCGCTACCTGGTTCTTCGGTGGTACCGCGCATGCCGCGAGCAGCAGGACGGGCACAAGCAGGCAGGCGACGACGGCCGCGGGGCGTCGGGCTGGGCGGATCACCCGGACAACCTATCGAAAATCGCGTGGGGAACCCGCCCGGGCCGAGCAGGATTCACCGCACCCTCACGACGTTTCCGTCGGCCGGGCTCGCCCGTGGATGCGCCGATGGACCCGGGGTACCTCGCCGGCGTCAGTTCTCGACCCATGCGATCGGTCCGGGCTCGCCGTCCGTCTCACGGGCCGGGAGTTCCAGCGTGCCCTTGTCACCCAGGTGCACCGGCACCGAGGCGCCGTCCTCGACGCTGTCCGGAACCTGGACGACGCTGGTGGTCGGCACCCAGTCCATCGTGCACATGCCGTCCTGCCGCGGCAGCAGGCCGACGACGACCTCGCCGCCCTCGTCCGTCGCCTCCTGTTCGGCGATGATCGGGCAGGAGCTGGAGTCGTTCGTCACCACGTAGATCAGGCCCGGCTCGGGCGACCAGGCCGCGCCGGCCGGCGAAGACGTGCTCCCCTCCAGCCCTTCGGGCAGTCCCCTGCCGGTGGCACCGGCCACCAGCGGATCGATCGCCTTGGCGTCGGTCTTCGGCCTGATGTTGCGCGGTCCGTCGTCCATGTCGCTCTCCTCGTCACCGGTCCCGGCGGTGTCCGACGGCGTGCTGCCGGCCGTGGTCTGCTCGTCCCCGGGCGCGTCGGGCGAACCGCCCGTGGTCTCGGCACCAGCGCAGCCGACCAGCACCGCACAGGCCAGTAGCGCCCCGGCCAGGCCGGTGAACCGCACCCTGCGGGCGCCCGTCGTCGTCTTCATGCCGCGATCCTTCCATGAGGCACTGACATCGCCGCGGGTGCCGCGGAAGGACGGGCCGGGTACGGCACATGCCCGGAGCGGAACCCTGCGGATGTCACGGACAGAGGTTGGTGGGTGACGCTCCGGCCCACACTCCGGAGCGTCACCCACCCTTCCCATGTCGCGTGCCCGGGCCGGCTTGCACGCCGCACCGGAGATTCACATCGGTCCGGCCCGGTCGGGTCCGGCGCAGCCCGGTCCGGTCTGTGTGGTCCGATCCCGCCCAGCCCGGCGATTCGGGTCCCTGCTCCGCCCGGCCCGGCCCGCGGCCTGAATCCCTCGATCGACCGTCAGTGATCGGTGCCGATCCAGGCCGGCGGACCGACCTCGCCGGCCGCCGGGCGCGGGGACAGGTCCGCCTTCCCCACGCCGTCGATCCGGAGCGAGACGTTTCCCCCGTGGTCCTTGCCCTCGGGCGCCGCGACCACGGTGGTGGTCGGCACCCAGTCCGCGGTGCACACGGCGCCCGGCTCGGGTTCCGAGAGCGTGACGTCGATCTCACCGACCTCGTCGTCCGCGGCGATTCCGGTGCCGGCCACGGTATTGGCGGCCACCGGCTCCGCGATCCGGGGACAGGTGCTGGACCCGAGCGTGACGACGTACAGCAGTCCCTCGGCTGGGGTCCACGCGCCGCCGGCCATCGTGTCGGTGGAGTCGTCGAGCTCGACGCCCGGCGGCAGGCCGAGCCGGCTCTGGCCGGGCGCGAGGATGAGGAAGTCATGAGGCGTTCCCGGACCGCCGGCCAGAGGCGTCGTGCTCGCCGCGGGCCGCTCCGCCTCCGCGCCCGCGATCGACCGCGCTCCGGGCGGCCCGACCTGCTCGGCGATATCCAGCGCTTCACCCGTCCCTGCCTTCGGCGCGGCGGCGTTCATGGTGGCAGCTCCTGGCGCGTCCGCGCTCAGTGTGGTGGCTCCTGGCGCGGAGGCGGCGACGCCGCCTGTCAGCAGGGCGAGTGCAAGACCTGCCCCCGCCGTCGCCGCCACGACTCGCGGCGAGCCCGTGCGAATGGTGTTCCTCATGGCGTCACCTCTCTGGATCACGTGGCGCGCCGCATCGAGGTGCGCGACGCTGCCCGCTACGCCCAGGATGTGCACACTGCCCCACGAAAAGAAGTGAGAGTGCGCAGGTTTGCGTTCGCTCTTCCTTGGAGCGCGATCCCCTGGCGACGACCATGGGCGACCGCTCCATTCACGGTCGCGGCCTGGTCGGGGGTTCTCCGTGTGGTCGTGCAAACACTTGACCGATCACACGGAGAACCCCCGACCAGGCCGCGCGACGCCCCCGCGCCCCCGCGAAAGCTCAGCCGAACCGCAGCTTCGCCGGGGTCACCTCCGGCGCCGCCTTGGCGAGGAAGCGCTTGCGGAGGTCCGAGAAGCCGTTGCGGTCGTCGAAGAAGTCCCGTGCCATCTCCGCCAGCTCGACGGTCTGGTGGTACGACAGCGGCTTCGACCGGGCCCGCTGCTCGGCGCTCTGCGCGAGCATCGTCGCGAGCGTGGCCGGCTCCGCGTAGCCGCGGGCGGTCTCGCCGAGCCACTCGTCGAAGGCCGCCATGTCACGCGGGCCGACGCCGGAGATCATCCCGATCCGGTCCGCCTCCGCCGCCGAGATCGGCAGCTTGCGGTGCAGCAGGGTGTCGGCGCGCTGCTCGCCGACCCGCCGCGGCAGCGCCCACGAGTGCAGCTCCGAGCCGTAGATGCCCATGTCGTAGTAGGGGTTCAGGACGACGCCGTCGCGGGCCACGGTGACGTCCGTGCACAGGCCCGCCATCACGCCGCCCGCACCGGCGTTCGCCGTGAAGGCCGTCATCGTGAGCTGGCCGGCGTTCGCCAGCACGAGGCAGAGCTCGTCGATCGCCCAGATGTTCTCCCATGCTTCGGCGGCCGGGTCCGGCGCCGCGTCGATCACCCCGAGGTGGATGCCGTTCGAGAACGCGTGCTCGGTGCCGCGCACCACGAGGACGCGCGTGTCCTCGGTGAGGGCCTTCTCGACGGCGGTGGTGATCCGCCGGCACTGCTCGGCGTACATCGCCCCGTTGTAGGAGCGGATCGTCAGGTAGCCGACGTGCTCGTCGCGCTCGTAGGAGGTCTCCGCGAGCGCGTCGGGCGCCTTGAGGTAGGGGGTCCGGCTCGCGTCGATCACCCGGGACGCGGGCAGCTTGGTGCCGCGCCGCTCGGTGAGCGGGGCGGCGTAGCCCACCCACAGTGTTCCGGTGCCGCAGGCGATGGCGACGGCGTCGACGTTGTGCCCGACGACGGTCCCGGGCACGGCCTTCGTCTCGGTGTCGGAGGCGACGGCGTCGTACAGGCACACCCGGCGCCCCTGGACGTGGGCGGGCGCGCCGGGGGCGCTGTCGGCGGCGGCGACGAGGCGGGCGAGCTCCTGGGCCGGTTCGGCCCAGTCCACCTCGAAGTCCTTGCGGCGCAGGAGCGGCCGCTCGCCGGTGTCGGCGACGACCCGGAGGCACTGGTCGGCGTCCAGCGGCACGTCGCCGTCGTCGACCTTGCGCAGCACCTCGTCCACGCAGGCCATGGCGGCGTCCGCGACCCGGCTGTTGTAGAGGGCGGCCTTGGAGATCGGCTCGGCGGGCATGTCGAACACGTCCGACGCCCAGACGGGACCGGCGTCCATCTCCTCGACGGCGGAAAGCGCGGTGACGCCCCACTGCTCGCGCCCGTCGAGGATCGCGTGGTCGAGGGACGAGGGCCCGCGGTCTCCCACCGGGCCGGGGTGCACGATCACGGTCGGGTACTTGCGCCAGACCTCCTCGGGCACCCGGTGCTTCAGGAAGGGGCACAGGATCAGGTCCGGTGCCGCGAACTCGACGGCCTGGACGAGTTCTCGCGGCTTGTCGAACGTTCCGGCCAGCTCCACGCCGACGTCATGTCCATGCTCCCGCAGGTGGCACCACACACGTTGGGTCAAGCCGTTGAATGCTGAGACGAGCAGCAGGATCCGCATCGCGACGGTGGCTCCTTCAATTGTGGGTTCTGGCCTCGGGGGGTGCCGAGCCGGAGCCTAGCGAGGGATACTCATTCCGGACAACACGGGATGTTGATAACGGTTCGATCAGCCCTGCGGGCGCAGCGCGATCGTCATCGCCTCGCACGCGAGCAGCGGCGCCACGTTGCCGTCGAGCCGCTGGCGTGCCACGGCGATCGCGTCCATGCGCCGGATGGTCTGTTCGGGCGTGGAATCCCGGGCGAGGTCGCGCACCATGCCCGCGTGTTCCGCGTTGACCGGGTCGACATCGGCGCCGAGCTGGACCACGAGCACGTCCCGGTACAGGGACAGCAGATCGAGCATGGCTCGGTCCAGCACGTCGCGCTGCCGACGGGTGGCGCGACGTTTCTGGCCCTCCTCGAGCTGCTTCACCTGGGAGCGCAGTTTGGGCGGCAGCGTCTCGCCGTCGGCCACGCCGAGGGCGCGGAGCAGCTCCGCCTTCTCCGCGGCGTCACGCTCCTCGGTGGTCGCGGCGGCCTCCTGCTTGGCGACGTCGACGAGTTCCCCGGCGGCGAGGACGGCGTCCCCCACGCCGCGGATCCGCCGCGCGAGTCCGAGCACGGCGGACCGGCGTTCCCGGGCGGCCTCGTCCCGGGCGAGCCGCCGGGCCATTCCGACGTGGCTCTGCGCCGCCCGGGCGGCCGTGAGCGCGACCGCGGGATCCACGCCGTCGCGCCGGACCAGCAGGTCGGCGACGGCGGAGGCGGGCGGCACGCGCAGCACCACGGCCCGGCAGCGGGAGCGGATGGTGGGCAGCACGTCCTGCACGGAGGGTGCGCACAGCACCCAGACCGTGTGCGGGGGCGGCTCCTCGATCGACTTGAGCAGCAGGTTCGTGGTCCGCTCGGCCATCCGGTCGGCGTCCTCGACGATGATCACCCGCCAGCGGCCGCGGGTCGGGGTGCGGACCGCCGTGCCGACCAGGTCGCGGACCTCGTCGATGGTGATGACCACCTTGTCGGTGGCCAGGAGGGTGACGTCCGGGTGGCTGCCGGCGAGCGTCGTCGTGCACGCGTGGCAGGAGCCGCAGCCGCCCTGTTCGCACTGCAGTGCGGCCGCGAAGGCCCGTGCGGCCACGGAACGCCCCGAGCCGGGCGGGCCGGTGAGCAGCCAGGCGTGCGTCATGGCGTCCGCGCGGGTGGCCGCCGCGTCCAGCATGGCCACCGCCGACTCCTGGCCCACGACCTCGTCCCAGACGCTCATGCCCGTCCCTCCGGCGCCGGACTCGTTTCCTCGTGGGCGGCTCCGTCCTCCTCGTCGGACCGGCGCTCCTCGCCGGAGGCGTGCTCGACGCCGGGGCGGCGCGCGGCGGCCTCCGTGACGGCTTCGGTCACCACGGGTGTCAGCCCGAGCCGGGCGGCGACGTCCACGCGGATCTGCGCCTGGATGTCCTCGACGGAACGGGCCGCGTCGACGACGATCCAGCGGTCCGGGTCGGCCCCGGCGCGCCGCAGGTACGCGTCCCGTGTACGGCGATGGAACTCGTCGCCCGCGCGCTCCAGGCGGTCCGGCGTCTCGCCGGTCGCGGCGCGGCGTTCCGCCGCGGCCGTGGGATCGAGGTCGAGCAGGACCGTGGCTTCCGGGAGCAGCCCGTCGGTGGCCCACAGCGACAGGCGCTCGACATCGCGCTCGCCGAGCGTGCGTCCGCCCGCCTGGTAGGCCACCGACGAGTCGAGGTAGCGGTCGGTGATGACCACCGCGCCACGCTCCAGGGCGGGCCGGATCAGGGACTCCACATGGTGGGCGCGGTCCGCGGCATAGAGGAGCGCCTCCGCGCGCGGCCCCATGTCCTCGCCGTGCAGCACGGCCGCCCGCAGCTCCTTGCCGAGGTCCGTGCCCCCGGGCTCGCGGGTGAGCAGGACCTCGCGGCCGGTCAGTTCGGCCAGCCAGTCGCCGAGCAGGTGCGCCTGCGTGGACTTTCCGACGCCGTCGCCGCCCTCGAAGGAGATGAAGAATCCGCGTGTGCTCACGCCCGCAACACTAGTGCGGGACACCGACACAGGCGGCCCAAGCGGCTTCGCCGGGTGTGCGTCAGGTTTGTGGTGCGGGCCATAGGTCGTGTTCGCGTCCGGATTGACGCAG